>CAZORJ010000017.1:0-11551 GCA_964582425.1 uncultured Candidatus Saccharibacteria bacterium | reverse complement strand
AAACCGTGAAAGTGGTGCCCTGAATTCTCGCCGAGCCTCGTGCTGAAGCCTAATTAGTATCTATATCCACTTTTTTAATCGACACGCCACCATTTAGAACCTGCTTTGTATTAGTAAGTGATAATGTTACCGTTGTGCCTCCTGAAATCGTACCGCAAACCGGCGTCGTATTCTGTACGTATCCGGTCGGCGCCGAAGTTTCCACGAAACAAATCGTCTTACCGTGTTCTGCCGTATAGGTTTCAGTATAGCCATCCGAACCAGTCGTCCTCGTCGCGAGCGTTGAACCACTGTTGCCTTGTTCATACAATCTAAATACTGCGCCGCTTAGAGCCGAACTCGTCGCTGAATCAGTCTTACGTAGCCGGATATTACCAGTCGCCTTAGTGTTCGATAGATCAACATAAACCGTAGAATTTGCCTGAATAGTTGCACACTTTGGTGTCGTATCAAGCACGTATCCAGTTGGTGGAGTCGTTTCCACAAAACAAATCGTTTTACCAGCGGTGGTTTCATATACTGGCGTATAACCACTCGAACTAGTCGTCCGGTTCGCGAGCGTTGTACCACTATTACCATATTCATATAGTCTGAACACTGCACCACTAAGAACACCAGTGCCATTTAGTGCCGCATTATATCCAGTTGCTGCGTCGTACTTTAATAATTGAATGCGGCCGGTTTGTGGGGTCGGAGTATAGCTACCAGTTACCCAACCTAGAGTCTGGTGAGTATAATCAGATGGCGTAAAAGTATTCAAAGTAAACTGCGCCGGAGCATCTGTGTAATTCGAATTGAACCAACTCATAATCGTTTGGTAAGCTAGATTAAGCGCAGCTGTCGTACCGGTATCACTAATTCCGTCAAAATATCCGCTATTAATCGTACCAGTATAAGCTGCGCCCGCTAGGATGTGACCCACCATAAAGGCCCTCGCTTGTCCAGCAGTATAGTAACCACCAGAGCCGTAAGTTACTGCACCAACACCACCATTAATCTGCCCACCGATAGCTTCTAGATCGATGCCAGATGACGATCTGAAGGCGTTATAAATCGTCGAGTTCACCGCTGCATCAGATACCATAATAATCTTCTTAACTGCATCAGCCGCATCCGAAGAAACGTATCCGTAATCACCTACTTGTGAAGCTTTGGTTGGTTGTAGACACATTGCGTGTGAAGTATAACAACCAGAACCACCGTTCCAACACGGTGCTCCACCAAGACCATTATTAATCCTATAAATATAAGTTGTAAGAGTGCCATAGCTAAGCCCATTTGAAGGCGTTACGCCCTCAACCATCGGCGAATCTGCTACTACGCTTGGCGTCTGCTGCGTTAGTTTAATTCCTACCCCAAGTAAACCCGCTAGCACAAAAACGACAGCAGCAACTCTTCCAAAAAATTTAATGCTTTTTGTTTTTATGTGCATTTTGTGTATGACCTGTTACAACTTCAATTATTACACTTATGTTTTTAAAAGTCAAGCGTAATAATATATTTTTTGTCTCTAAATCTATGATGATATAATAAAAACAAGTAAAAAAGGATTATTATGGAACAAAGAATTTGCCAAAGCTGCGCGATGCCACTCACTTCAGAGGATATGTACGCCACCGAAAAAGACGGCAGCGTGAACACGGACTATTGTAAGTGGTGCTACAAAGACGGCGAGTTCATCGATAAATGCACGATGGAAGAGTATATTGATAAATGCGCCCAGTTCGGCGAACAGGCCGGCATGACCAATGAGCAGATGAAAGAATACTGCACCAAGGTCTTCCCGACCCTTAAACGCTGGAAAAAATAATGGCAAGCAGCAAAGAATACCGCGACTATATATTAGAACAATTATCAGACGTCCCGAATGTTTCCTGCCGCCCAATGATGGGTGAATTCCTACTCTACTCCAACGGAGTATTATTCGGCGGCATCTACGATGATCGCCTGCTCATCAAAATCACCACATCAAACGAAAAGCTCGGCCTCCCCACCGAAATCCCCTATCCCGGCGGCAAACCGATGTATTTAGTGGAGGAAGTGGGTGATAAGGAAAAAGTTACCGAATTTATAAATGTAACCACAAAAGAGCTTAAATAGATAATCTACCTATTATATCCCTATAATGTTATAATTATTTTAAAAGAAAAATGCGGAGGAATAATGCAAAACACCAAAGAATCGGCTAATCAGCCAGCCGAAGTTCAAATTAAAGCCTTTGATAAAAAGGTGATTTACGTTTACAAACATCTAGACGTAGCTAGCCATAAAGGAATGCTTAAGGTTGGCGAAACGAAGGCATCGAACATCAAAGGTGATGGCACAAATATGCGCATCCTTGATCAAAACACTGCAGCAAATGTCGCATATGAAGTCCTTTATACTACCGACGCCGTTAGAAACAACGGGACACCTTTTACAGATAAAGATATACATGAACTCCTCGTCGCAAAAGACATAGAACGAGAACAGACCATCAATCCAAATACCGATAAAGAATCAGAATGGTTTAAAACTGATCTTCAAACCATAATTAATACCATCGAAGAGTATAAGCTTCAAGCAGTAAAAGATGAACATGGAATTATTACAGATTTCAGGCTACGGGATGAACAAATAGCCGCCATTAAAACTACAGAAGACTACTATGACGCTTGTAAAGAAAATGTTAACCTAGAGCCAGCCTTCCTATGGAACGCTAAACCTCGCTTTGGTAAAACACTGACCGCATATTGTTTTGCATCTGAAATTCAGGCCAAAAAAGTATTAATCGTGACAAATCGCCCTGCAATTGCTGATTCCTGGCATACGGACTTCGAGCTATTTGATTTTAAAGACACTGACCAAAACGACGGTAAATTCCGCTGGATTTTTACCTGCTCAGAAGCGGTCAAAAACAGGTTGGGCAACCCACGAGATGTGTTTACGAGAGACGAACAGACCACATCATCTTTGCTCAACATGAATCTCATAACAAAAAACATGGTTCACTTCATTTCGCTTCAAGACATAAAGGGCCGAAATCAAGGAATCGATGATTTCAAGGAAAAGAATAAATGGATTTTTGATTTAGACTGGGATTTAGTAATTATCGATGAAAGTCATGAAGGCGTAGACACTCATAAAGCAATGAGGGTCTTTGACACCGTAAAAACTACCTTCACGCTAAATCTATCCGGCACACCATTTAAGGCACTTGCCAGTAAAAGATTTAACAGTAATCAAATCTACAACTGGTCTTATCAAGACGAACAACGTTGTAAAGAAAACTGGCCAATTCAAGATGGAACTAATCCGTACGCAGATTTACCAAAAATGCATATCTTCACTTATCAACTATCTAAGGCACTTGAAACCACAGCCGAAGAAGCCAGAGATGAAGGAAGCGAATATGCTTTTGATCTAGCAGAGTTCTTCAGAGTCGTGAAAGTGGACGGCAAGGATAAATTTGCATATGAAGACAAAGTCAAACTCTTTGTCAAGAACCTCAGAAATCCAAATTATCAATATCCGTTCAGCAGCGACGAATTCCGAGAAAACCTCAGACATACCTTCTGGCTACTCCCTGGCGTCAAAGCCTGCGAACAAATGAAGAAGATTCTCCTTCAAGATGAATGGTTTGGCGCCAACTATCAACCAGAAGATATCATTATGGCCGCTGGTAATGGCGACGAAGATCGTATTACCGAAAGCGCACTCGCAGAAGTCCGTCAACGTATAGGTGAGCCAGGCACGAGTAGGCACCCATTAGAAACTAGAACCATTACCTTATCTTGTGGCCAGCTTACTACAGGAGTCACCGTCCCAGCCTGGACGGCCGTCCTCATGTTAAATAACTGTAAGTCACCTAGCATGTATATGCAGTCAGCCTTCCGTTCCCAGAATCCGTTTAAAATTGTGACATCTGGGGGCGAGTGTTTTATGAAGGAAAACTGTTTTGTATTCGATTTTGCGCCTGATCGTATTCTCCAAACGCTAGCAGAAATTGCCGATTCTGGCGTTTCAGACACCCCGCCAAAACCTCGGGAAGAAAAAGTTAAAATACTTATTAATTTCCTTCCAGTTATCGCAGAAGATAGTGAAGGAAAAATGAAATATCTCGACGCCAACGATGTATTGACTATCCCATTGAAACTCATTACCGAAGAAGTTATCAATCGTGGCTTCATGAGCAATCGTCTATTCAAGAATATCAGTGGCATTTTTGGCTGCCCACAAGACATTAAGGATATTATCAGCAAAATGGACGAAGCAAAAGGCACCGATGTTGAAAAAGACCCGACCAAAAAACCTAAGATTACAAATAAACCAAAAATCTGGGTTGATGCCGACAAAAAAATCCATATCAACGAAGACATCGTAGTTGCAACAACTAATGGCTTACTTGGCGACAAAAAATATGTCGAAATTGGTAGCGAAGATGGACGAGAAATCGAGGAAACAATTGGCGAAGCAGTTTCACAAGCAAGAGCTGCCGGCTATCCGCCAGAAGCCATCAAAGCCGTAAAGGCAGCATTAGTGAAAAAAATGCCAAAACTCGTTGTAAAAATACCAGACCCAGAGCCACAACCAGGTGATCCAGGCTATGTAGAACCGCCAGAGAAACCAGATGAAAAACCAGCACCGAAAGAAAAATCCGACGAAGAAAAGATTCGTGATCGTCTACGTGGCTTTGCGAGAACTATTCCTAGTTTCTTAATGGCTTACGGAACTTCCGATACAAAACTTGAAAATTTCGGCGACGACATTCCAGACGATGTTTTCGAAGAGCTAACAAATATTACCAAAGAAGATTTTCGCAAATTACGCGATGGCATGGATTATGAGGCAAAAGACGAAAAAGGTAACCCTAAAACAGAGCACTTTAATGGGCTATTTGATGAAGCAGTATTTAATTCAGCCGTTCAAGAATTTAATAATAAGCGCAAGGAACTAGCTTGTTATTATCAGACCAGTTCCGAGGAAGACATCTTCGAATATATTCCACCACAAGCAAATAATCAAATTTTTACACCTAAGCGTGTTGTAAAAATGATGGTTGATATGCTAGAAAAAGAAAACCCTGATATATTCAACAGTACAACTAACACCTTTATTGATCTTTATATGAAATCGGGCATGTTCATCACTGAAATCGTCAAAAGAATCTACGAAAAAACCAGAGATAATGAACAATACCATAGCGATACTGAATGTATAAAGCACATCCTTGAAAAGCAAGTGTATGGTTTTGCCCCGAGCCCAATTCTTGACGCAATCACTCGCAATTACATCTTCGGCTTTGATTCGACAGAGTTTATCGATGAATCGCATTTCATTCAATATGACGCAATCGAAGCAACAAAAAATGGGGCTCTTGAGCAAGAAATTAATAAACTATTCAATTCACAAGGAGAACCTATGAAATTTACGGCAGTCATCGGCAATCCGCCATACCAAGGCGATAATCATTTCCAGCTTTATCCGGATTTCTATCTTTCATCCAGGAAATTAGGCGAAAAATCAATTCTAATCTTTCCAACTGGTTGGCAAGAGCCAAAAAATGCACTTAATTTACAAAAAATGAACACTAAAGAAATCAAAGAAGATAAACAGATTGTCAAAATAGACAATCGGCAAAATGTATTTCCTGGAATAACCGGTGCCGAATGGACCAATATAATACTGTGGCAACATGGATATGATAACCAGTTAAACGGTAGACAATTAGTTTATACAAATGGGGAAAAACCCGAAGCCAAACAGTTATTATGGGACAAAACAAATATAGAGCAAAAAGCTCCAGCCGAATTAAAACGGATACTATCACATTTCATTAAAGATGAAAAAAACAATCTACCGTCAATAATTTATAGCGGAAGATCGGTACTAAAATTCAATGACAATTTTTTAAAAAAATTCCCTGACTCTAAGGAAATTAGATTGCGCGCAATTCAACAAAAACAACCCAACACACTGAGCCTCGGGCCTAATGAGGAATACGAATTAAAGACGTCTACATTTGAAGTGCTCGATAAAGTATTTATCGATAAAGATCCGAGCAACGAAAAAGAATACTATAAACTTTATGGTTCTTATAAAAACAAACGAACAGTGCGCTGGATAAAAAGAGACTATATGGAGCCACGTTACCGTAATCGAAATAACATAGATTACTACAAAGTGTTGATCGCAAAAGCAGCGAGTGCTGGTGATTTTGGAGCAAAAATAAGTGACACCATCATAGCCAAACCAGGAGAATCGTGCACGCCAACTTTCTATGGTATCGGTTACTTCAATACATTCTCCGAAGCCTATAACTGCGATAAGTATATTAAAACGAAACTATTTAGGGCACTTCTGGGCGCATTAAAAACAACAAGAGATAACCCTGCTCCAGTATTTGCATACATTCCTATGCAAGACTTCACCAATAATTCAGATATTGATTGGTCAAAAACAATACCAGAAATAGACAAACAGCTTTACAAAAAATACAATCTTTCAGAAGAAGAGATAAAGTTTATCGAAGAAAAAGTTGCGGCAATGGAGTAGAAGATGGGCTGTGGCGGAAGAATAATCAAATGCGGTTGTCAAAAGGCAGAAGTCCTAGATGGGGTAGGCATGGCTTTTCCCATGATTTATCAAGAAACAGTCAATGATATAAAAGCTGGAAAATATGGTGATGAAATGAAATACATCATAAAAAACATGAATCTCGTTACCGTTGATACCACAAATAAGATATACCATTGCAAAAAATGTGGGCACATTAAAACAATGAAGGTTCTTAATCTTTATATCCCAAAAAATCTAGAAAAAGCCAAAAAGAAAAGATTCGGTCGTTGGACGGCCACAGACCCCGATCGCGATGTTACGGTTGGTGAGTTAGGTGAGTTTCCCTACTGGCTCCCCGACGATGATGATTCAAAAGATTTCATCATGATTTATAGATATAAGCATATCTGCCCAATTTGTGGCACGAAAATGAGCCCGGTTAAAATAAAAAAGATTTCAAATGAGAAGTGCCCAAAGTGCGGCCAAAACTATCAAGTTCAAAATCTAGATATATTATGGGATTAGAAAAAGAGAGAGTAGACGTTCTAGAAAACACAATCCGCAGACACAACAATCTGCTAGAAATCCTTTTGATGGATAGAACAAGAAGTACGGGTCAAAAAACGCATAACATTCTATGGGCAACCGATTCATATCGTGGTCATAAACCGAAAGACGAAATAGAAATCCCGGATATTACTGGATCAAATACCTATCTTATACAGCCTCGTATCGCAAAAACCAAAGAGGAGCAAAAGTCCCGCACAAAAGATAAAGCTGAAGTATTCACCCCAACTAGTATTGTTGGCGATATGAATAAACAAATTGATTGGTCCTCCGAACATTGGCCCGTCACAAAAGATAATTGGCAAGAATATATTAAAGAAAACCGCCTAGAAATTACATGCGGTGAAGCACCATTTATCGTTAATCGTTACAATGCAGCTAATGGCAAGAAAGTTCGCACACTCGACGATCGTGTCGGTTTTCTAGATCGCAAATTGCAATTCGTATCTAGGTTTTGCGACGACAAAGAATCCTGGTTAAAATGGACAACTATCGCATTTCAGTGTTCATATGGTTATGAATGGCAGGGTGACAACCTATTACTTGCCAGAGAGAATTTGCTTTACACTTTTATCGATTATTGGAATGATAAATTCCCTAATGACAAAATAAATCTAGACCGCCAAGTCTCTCCTGATAAAATGGAGATTCTGCTTGAAATCGCAAAGATAATTTCGTGGAACATATTTCAAATGGATGGCATTAAATATGTAATACCAATGAGTTGCAGACACGAAGTTGTCACAGAAGAAATACCGCCGATGCTTATAATGCTAGGAGAGAAACCAACCGTTTCAAAGAATGAATGCCCCGGGTGCAAAAACAATGACCCGTTCTTGCACAACGGTAAATATGTCAAAATCATGGATTGGGAAAAGAATAAAATAATTAAATTTGTAAGTTTACTTAATAAGGAAGGAAAAAATGAACGATAACAATCTAGTTAATCTACAACAATTATTTAATTGTAGTCTTTTCAGAATACCAGATTATCAACGTGGCTACTCATGGCGAAACGAGCAACTAGAAGATTTTTGGGATGACCTTCTTAGCCTATTACCAGGACAAGATCACTATACAGGAATGCTTTCGCTAAGAGTTATTAGCAAAAAAGAGATAAACGATAATCCAGAGAAGTGGAGAAAAGAAAAGTGGCTATCCGACGCAGGTTACAGCATCAACGAAATTGTTGATGGACAACAACGTCTAACGACATTAATAATACTGATAAACGAGATACTAGACTATTATAAAACTCGCGGCGAAACATCAATCAATACCGCAAACAAAATACAAAACGTCGAAGCCACCTACATTTCAAGGCAAGAAGAAGGCGATATTATTAGAACCTATATTTTTGGTTATGAAATCGATAATCCAAGCTATGACTATTTTAGAATCAAAATTCTAAACGATCCAGATAAAGCAGATGTCAACGAAACATTCTACACGCTTAATCTTAGCAATGCAAAAGAGTTTTTCAAAAATAAATTAGAGCCGTTATCAGAAGAAGAAGTTAGAAATATATTTACGAAAATTACAGTGAATCTAAAATTTAACATTTACAAAATTGATAATAGTTTTAACGTATTTGTTGCATTTGAAACAATGAACAATAGAGGCAAACGCCTATCATCGCTAGAACTACTAAAAAACAGGCTCATTTTCCTAACTACATTATTCGGTGACAATAGCGAAGAAGATAGAGCAACGGTCCGCGACGAGATTAATGAAACATGGAAAGATATCTATGGTTTTCTCGGGAAAAACAAAAAGCATCCGTTAAAGGACGACGATTTCCTGCAACACCACTGGATGATTTATTTCGGTTATCAAACAGGAAAGCTTGCCAATAATACAACAATATCCTTTGATAAATTCCTATTAAAAAAATGTTTCATTCAGCAGCGAATCAATCATAATAGCATATCGCCAATTGAACTACCAAGTGATGAAATTCAAGAAAGTTCTGATGAGTCTGATGAGCTATATGAAAACGATGACAATATAGAAAGCGAAAACACTGACACCACGATTAGTACGCTTACACTAAAAGACATCCAGGATTATGTCCACAGCTTACGCGAGTTAATCCCCTATTGGTATAAAACGCATATCTCAAACAACATTGAAAACAATGAACTTGCGAAATATGTATTTAGAGTTAATGAACTTGATCACAATAATGCAAGACCATTGATTACGGTTATTCTATCTAAAGAAGATATTGATGATGGCGTCAAAACGGAGTGTATCAAAAAGATTGAGCGGTTTTGTTTTCTCAACTATAAACTCGGCCATTACACATCAACATATAAAAGTAGCGTTCTCTACGGACTGGCACGTGATCTATATAAAAACACCATTACGATAGAAGAAGTCATGTCTACAGTAGAAAAGTTTGACTCAGATTTTATGTCATCTAACGGCGTAATTATTCATAATGGCCCCTTAGATAAGTTCTCTAAACTGATGAAAAAGGACGGTTACTATAGTTGGAGAGCACTAAAATATTTACTCTATATCTACGACCTATACCTATCAGGAGTCACGCCAGCCAAACAAAAAATCGACCCAGATAAATACTTCGGACAAGACGAAAAAGACATGTGTTCAATCGAGCATATTTACCCTCAAACGCCAACCAATAAATACTGGATAGAGCACTTTAATCAGTATGACGAAACCGACAGAAAAAAACTAGTCAAAAGCCTTGGCAATATGCTACCACTCTCACTTTCAATCAATAAAAGTCTCCAGAACATGTCTTTTAAAGACAAGAAAAATGGTACAGAAAAGAGGCACGGGTACATCAATGGCACAAGTTCAGAGATGGAAGTTGCTAAAAATGATGATTGGACGCCAGAACTTATTCTAGAGAGAGGAATGACTATACTAAAATTCATGGAAGATGAATTCAACTTTAAATTCCCGAATGACGAGTATAGGAAAAGAATTCTTGGACTAGATTTCCTCGTAAAAGACGATGACCAGACCAAAAATTGTACCGAACAAATCATAAATAATGAAGAAAAACCGAACGAGCCAAAAGTATTTGACGAAGAAACATTTAAAAAACTCTCTGCTCAAGCCGGCGACGACTTAATGTATTATTACCTGAGAATCCACGAATACTGTTGTAAACTCTCAGACACATCAACCGCATATACGACACCAAACTATATAGCGTACACAGATAAAATAGTATTTGTGGAATTACATTTCTATAAAGACCGCCTCCATCTACTACTATGCGATACTAATTACGATGATCCACAAAATAAAACCAGTAAGCTTGGAAATAACTACAATTGGTCAAAAAATACAGTCCTAGATATCTTCCCTGGTGACGATTTGGAATATATTAAAAATCTCATCAAACAAAGTTACGATTTCTCGATTTCACAATAATTACTATCTTATTTCTCATGCTTGCACATCCAGAAAAGTAGGTATATATAGATACCAATGATTTTTGCAAATGACGAAAAAGAGAAAAAAACCTATATCCTAAATGCCGAAAGAGGCAAAAACTATTATTGCCCAATCTGTAACGAAAAAATGGTATGCAAATTTGGCAAAATAAAATCCCCACATTTTGCACACCCAAAACATTCGACTTGCACGGATGCATGGCATTACGACATGTCGGAATGGCACGAAGAATGGCAATCGTTCTTTCCTAAAGAAAATCAAGAAGTAGTCTTTGATAATGGCAAAGAAAAACACCGAGCCGACATTGCTATAGGCAATATCATTATTGAATTTCAACACAGCAGGATAGCTCCAGAAGAATTCCTTGAACGTAACAATTTTTATCATTCCATAAACAAAAAAATAATATGGGTATTCGATGCCGAGAACAAAATAAGCGAGGCTGAGTTCAATTCTATGCACTTAGAAGAAGGTTTCTTATCAAGCCTGAATACTAATTCTGAAATATTTACAGAAAAAAGTATTAGAAACAGCGCCGACCTAGTCTTTTTGTGCACATACAGCGATCCAGACGAAGAAGGAGATTATTCTTTGTATCAAACATCATGGTTCTGGTGTGCTAATAATCTCAGAAGAAATAAAGTTATTTTCGGAACGGATGCATATTACAACGAAAAAGAGTTTATTGATATCATCACTGGCAAAGTTAAACTAGAATCAATTTCAGACGAAGGAACAATCCCATATCTATGGCGTAAAAATAGCATTAAAAATGAAGCAATTTTCGAAGACGAAAAAGGCTTTAGAGTAAAAATAGTTGGCGACCCCACTGAAATGTATGAAAAATATGGAAGACTCTATGGACACTTCTCCGCACCAAATAAAATGCATTTTAATTGGCAATCAAAACTAGTTGTAGGAATGAAAACCTGGAAACTATTATCAAAATAATAAAAAACCTCCAGGGTCTTAAATTTTAGTGAGGAGCGACCAGACATACTTATTCGGCTTT
>CAZORJ010000016.1:0-11647 GCA_964582425.1 uncultured Candidatus Saccharibacteria bacterium | reverse complement strand
GGACGATTTGTGGCTGAATGAATCGTTTGCGAGTGTGATGGAATACTATGCGGTGGATTACATCCATCCGGAATACAATATTTTTGAAGGTTTCTTTACGGCGGATGCACTTGCAGCACTTCGTCGTGATGCGTATGAAGGCGTGCAGTCTGTGCACCAAGATGTGAACAATCCGGAAGAAATCGCAACACTATTTGATCCATGCATTGTGTATGCAAAAGGTGCAAGACTAATGCTAATGGTGATTCGCGCGATGGGCTGGGATAAATTCTGCGAAGGAATCCGCGAGTATTTTGAAAAGTATAAATATGAGAATACGGTGGGGGATGATTTATGGAATGCGCTTACACCACACGCAGGATTTAACGTCCATGAAATGATGCATGCGTTTATTGATAAACCAGGTTATCCAGTATTAACCAGCACAAAGGACGGGTATACTCAACAAAGATTTTTGATGAGCGGGGAACTAAAAGATTCCGATTGGCCGGTGCCAAAAGTAATTGAAGATATGTCTGGACATTACGTGCTTAATTTGACGGATGAAGAGTTTAATGAAAGATTGTCGCGATTTGATGAACTAAGCTTGGAAGAAAAACTAAGGCTTCTCATTGACCGCGATTTAATTTCAAAGACTAAGCTTGCGTCGTCGGCATCACTCATTCCGTTAGTTGAAAAGTTTAAAAATGAAAACTCGGCAGCCGTGTGGAATATCATTCTAACAATTATTAGTAATCTCAAAGTTTTCTTTGAGTTTGAATCGGATGAAGAAAAAAGATTTAAGAAATTTGTGCGGGAATTGGTGCAGGATAAACTAGAAGAAGTTGGTCTTACAACCAGAAAAGACGATGACGAAAACACTCTCCGGCTTCGTTCAATTTTACTTGCACTTGATTACTATGCGGACGACGAAGGAAATATTAAAAAACTTGCTGACATGTATGATGCTGACTTTAGTAAGATTGATCCGGAAATTAGAAATGATATTTTGGACGCGAAGATTTATGTGGATCCAGAAATTGTAGATGAATATATGAATGGTTACAAGACACTCGCAGATCCGGAGATTAAATTTGATTTGTTATTTGCAACGACGCTTTCGCGCGAGAAAAATAACCTGATTCGCATGATGGAGTATCTCCGCCAGCCGGAAGTGGTGAAGCCGCAGGATATGTTCCATTTATTCTTGTACCTTTACCGTAATGCACGTGTGAAGGCAGAAGTATTTGAATGGATGAAAGAGAATTGGGATTACATTAAGAAGATTTCGGGTGACAAGTCGCTAGACGATTATCCGCGCTATACGGCAGCGTCTGTAAGAACTGAGGAAGAGTATAAAAAGTATTGTGATTTCTTTGAGCCGATGAGTGATGAGCCGGCGCTAGCTCGTGCAATCGAAATCGGCAAAAACGAGATTGAAGCGAGACTTGGTTTGATTAAAAAAGACCAGGAAAAAGTGTTTAGAGAATTAATCTGACTCTTTTAACATACGGCGAATACTGGCCCCAGCGCCGTGTGTTAAACGTACTTACGTTGATGTTTGATTGTTTCTTTTCCTTTTAGTTTGTTAGGCAACGAACGGAGTGGCCGTAGGCTTTAAAAGCATCATCATAAATACTGTTAGCAGGTTGGCTAGTGTTGACTATGCTTACATCTCCGTTTTGGTGATTTTTAATAACAAAACAATTGGCAAAGGTATTGGTGCTGTTGCTTGTTTTGGTAGTATAAATCCCAAAAGGGTTGTTAGGAGCATATTGGTATGTTCTATGGTAATCGTTTGCCCCTTGTGCGATTCCGGCATTTACAAAATTATATGGGTATGCAGAGAATGCATTTGATGTATTACCTAGAATCTCAATTAAATCATCAAAGTTTGTGGTGCTAGGTAATTCCCACCCAGAAGGGCAAATTGACGTATTTACATCATCGAAATTAGCTGGGTCCGTGTCGGTATTAATGGCGGCTAGCCAAGAATAATAATTACCATAAGCGTAGTTCTTTTGCCTGACTGATGTTACTTTGTCATTTGATGAAGAGGTATTCATTACACTGATTTTTTTGTTAGCTGTGCCAAAGTTACTCCAGTTTTCTGTTCCGGTGTATGCTGCTGGTAATGTACCGGCGGATTGAGTGTTAGATGCGCTGAGAGTAATATCGCTACTACCACCGAGCCTTAAGTTTTCGATCATCCAGCAGTTACCATCGATGAGTTTAGCTACAGCATATGTATTATTATCGCGTGTGTCGGTAAGAGCAGTGACGCTCCCTGTATTCATACTTGAGCAACCATCCCAGCTTTGGAGATTGCCGTCTGATGGAACCCAGGTGGCGTAAAGTGTAATATTTCCGTCATCGCCTACATAATTTAGGAAAGTGTCATCGACGGTAATTATTTCGTCCGGTCCATAGATGGTTGCAGTAGGCAAATTGCTTGCGGCGTTGCTAGATGGGCTCCATCCGACAAAGCCATAGCCAGTACGTTTGTAATTTGGTGCTACAAGTACAATTGTGTTGCCAGATTCGATTGATACTGCCCTATTACCCCAATCGCGATTGTAGAGGCTATGGTACCCCATACCACCATATTCATCTGATGCACCGTTGCCGTTATATGCTAGTAGAACCGGGTTGTATGCAACTACTGTTAAAGAACTGCCCATTAATTCATCGTAATTGTTATTTATGTAGTTTAATAAATCTGATTCATTATAAAACGAATCAACGAAACTATTATTAATGTATAAATCCCAGCGTCCTTTCCAGGTGGTGGTTTCTTCGTATGAGCCGGAGATTGATTGGATGTAGCAATTGCATGGCAAATCTTCTAGTTCAGTATTAGCTTGTTGCGTTTCGTAAACGGAATAAACTTTTACGTAAAAACCGTAGTTATGACCTGCTTCTGGTTCGTCCCAGCTGTCAATTAATAACGTGACAGTATCACCTTCGATGATATAAGTTTTTGTTCCAGATATGTTATTTGAAGAATTGATTTCTTTGTGTTCTTCTGGTAAATTGCGCCGGTTTCCGTCCCAGGTACCTTCAACTGCAATTAATTCTGTAGTGTCACCGGTAATATTATAGTCGACTACAACTTTTAATTTGTCTGCTCCTGAGCGTGTGACAGTTTGGAGTATATATTCACTATTTGTATAGCTTCCATTTTGGTTGCCATTTGAATCAAAATTTGAGGATGCAATGTCTTCATGAGCGGTGCTAACATAGGCTTGTTCAGCTTCATCGCAGACTTCGGCATATTGGATGGTATTCGTTTCGGAACCGTCTTCAAATGACAATCCGTTACCATCGAAATTTAGAGTAACGGCGTTAGAAAGAGCTTCCGAGGTGACGCTAGCTGGATGGATTACGGTGTATTTTACTTTGCCGGTGTAAGAGTCGGCAGGTTGGGCCTGTGAGATATACACGGCATAAGTAGATTTAAACGAAGAACCAACTGTGGCATCAGTATTTGAGGCAAGGGAAGCAACTTTTGTATATTCATCTGGTACCGTATGGTAAGCATTAAATCCAGTAGCAAGAGTAGGTGCATAAGTGCCGCTTACGGCAGTAAGTTTCATCGCCCAGTTCGAAGTGTTGCCGGAGGTAGCGGTGCCGGTAGCGATGGCGTTAGTGGCAGATAGAGTTGAAGGCTTCATAACGGTGTTCCCAAGTGTATCGTCAGAAAAACCTACTGCATACACGGCAAAACCATTTGCATCATTACAAAGCACTTTAAACGTCGTCTCGCCAATCTCATCGGTATAAGTGCCTACTTCAACTGTAGCTGTGTGGGTTGTACCTACTGTCCCCGTGATAGAACAGGATACTGGAATGGTAACAGTGACGTTATCTACTGCGGATGAGTCCGCGAAGGTATTAGAAGTAAAAACTAATAAAAAGCAGAAAAGAGTGATGGCGCCAACAGCGGCATCTTGAAGCTTAATCAGTTGTCTTTTTTTCATTTTTTGTTGACCTATTTCTATATATATTATATATATGCTTACGTTTATTTGTCAACAAAAAAGCCCACTTAGGCTAATTGGTGCCCCCGACAGGGGTTGAACCTGCACAGCCTTGCGGCCACTAGCACCTGAAGCTAGCGCGTCTGCCAATTCCGCCACAGGGGCAACCATAGAACCAATTATACCATAAAAAATGCCCCGAATGAATCGGGGCGGGGAAGTTTAAAGATTATCACCGAGATACCGGATATCGTAGGATTTGGTACCAGCAAATGCGGCAACTCTCTGAAAAACTTCCTGGGGCGGGAACCCGTTTTCACCGTTGTAGATGCACTTAAGGTAGTAGCGCGGTCCTTCGGTGACGTATTCGGGATTATCCGCAGTATTCAGGTTATCGCTGATGGCTTTGATGCTGTCGGTGACACCATCTTTCAGGAAGATCCTGAAGCCATTGTCTTTGAGGAATTTTCTCATAGAATACGAACCCTGAATGCGAAGTACAATGCTAACTTGGTATTTCATTTTTTATACCCCCTAAACTATTTGATACTCCCCAAAAATAGCATCTATCTATATTATACCACACTTTGCGAAAAAAAGCAATACCGAAATGGCAAAATATCTGTTATAATAGAGGAAACGGAGGCAAAAATGATTACTGTTAATTTTAGTTCTAAGGTTGATGCGGAGAGATTATCCCAGATTCTCGCCGAAATTCAGAAAGACCCGATGGGTGGCTGGTATGACTTACCAAAGCGTGTAGATATGGGCGAATTTGCCCGAATTAAAGAGGCGGCGAAAAAAATTAACGATGAGTCAGAATATTTAGTTTGTATTGGAATTGGCGGGTCGTATCTGGGGCACCGGGCTCTAATTGAGGCGCTTCGCCCAGAATCTGAGACTAAAATCATTTATGCCGGAAACTCTCTTTCTAAAAGGGAACTTGACTATGCCTTGAATGAGGTAGGGGATCACGATTTTTCGATTAATGTGATTTCAAAGTCTGGAACGACCTTGGAACCCGCGATTGCCTTCACTGAGTTTAAGAAAAAATTAGTAGAGAAATACGGCGAAGAGGGGGCGTACGCGAGAATTTACGCGACGACCGATGCCGAAAAAGGTACGCTTCATGACGAGGCGGTGGCGAATGGCTATACGAGATTTGTGGTACCGGATAATATTGGCGGAAGGTACTCAGTGCTGACGGCGGTGGGACTGCTACCGCTAATTGTGGCTGGCGTAGACATTGATAAGTTGCTAGAAGGCGCGGCGGAAGCGGTAGATTCTGTAAAAGAACCAGCTTCGCAATATGCGTGGATGCGCTATACTTTGGGACAAAGGAATTATGACACGGAAGTGTTTGCGAGCTTTGAGCCATGCACGATGTATTTTAATGAATGGCTGAAGCAACTTTTTGGCGAATCCGAAGGGAAAAACCAACAGGGGATTTTCCCTGCATCCGTAATTTATTCGACGGATCTTCATTCCCTGGGTCAGTTTATGCAAGATGGACGTAGGAATTTATTTGAGACTATCTTGAATTTCCCTACCGACGAAATGAACCAAAAAGTGGTGTCGGCGGTGGTGAAGGCGCATACGGCTGGAAATATCCCGGTACTTTCGATTAATGTGCCGACTTTTGACGAAAAAGGCTTCGGCGAGTTGATCTATTTCTTTGAACTTTCCTGTGCAATTTCCGCGAAATTGTTTGGAGTAAATCCGTTTGATCAACCAGGCGTCGAAGCCTATAAGAACGAATTAAAACAATTGCTTTAATTCTTGGTAATGATGGTGCCGGCTTTGCCGAGCAAAGCATCTCTTAGATTATCAATATCGGTGATGATACCGGTGCCGCCCTTCATAGCGAAGGCTGAAGCAGCCTCAACTTTTGGTAGCATGGAGCCAGCTTTGAAGTAACCGTATTTTTTAAGCTCTTGGATTTCTTTGACGGTGATTTGGTCGAGCTTTTGTTGATTTGGTTGACCGTAATTGACGTAGACATTCGGCACGGCGGTGCAGGAAATAAAGACGTCGGCCTTGACGAGCTCGGCGAGTTTTTCGGCAGCGTAGTCTTTGTCAATAACTGCATCAATTCCCTTTAAGCGCTTTAAAATTTTGGTGCGGACAACTGGAATGCCACCACCACCGGCAGCAATCACAATGACGCCGTCTGACACGAGTTCGGAAATAGTTTTCTTTTCGACGATGTCGATTGGCTTTGGTGAAGCCACGACGCGGCGCCAGCCACGGCCGGCATCTTCTTTAACGGTCCAGCCCTTCTCTTTTGCGAGGCTCTTAGCTTCTTTTTCGGAATAGAATTGGCCGATTGGTTTGGTTGGATTTTTGAAAGCTGGGTCGGTTCGATCAACGACGACCTGTGAAATCACTGTAGCGATTTTTTTGCTTGGTTTACCTTTTTTGATGAAGGCGTTGTTGATGGCCTGAGTTAGCCAGTAGCCAATTTGGCCTTGGCTCATTGCGACGGCAGTTTCGAGTGGCATGGCTGGGGCTTTTTCGGTAGAAGCAGCTTCCTCATGAATGAGAATGTTGCCAACTTGTGGACCGTTGCCGTGAGCAACAATAATTTCGTATTTGTCGGCTAAGTCGGAGATGGCTTCGCCAACCGATTCGGCGATTTTTTTCTGGGCTTCAGCTGATGCTTCGCCGTTTTTTTGTAATGCGTTACCGCCTAACGCTAAGACTACGCGCTTTTTCATATATTAATTATAGCATAAGCATGAAATGGCACCAAAACGCTTGTGCTTAAAAGAAACTTAATATATAATATATAGCAGTTAGGAAGGGCATAAAATGAATTTTAAAGGAAGAGATTTTCTTAAGATTCTAGACTTTAGCGAAGACGAACTTCGTTATATGCTAGATGTAGCAAAAAAATTTAAGGAAATGAAACATGCTGGTGAAAACCACAAGTATTTCCCTGGTAAGAATATCGCTGTCCTCTTCGAAAAGACATCTACGAGAACTAGATGTGCTTTTGAGGTGGCCGGATATGATCTTGGGATGAATGTGACATATCTGGACCCGACTGGCTCACAGATGGGTCACAAGGAATCGGTGGCGGATACCGCTAGAGTGTTAGCGCGTTTTTATGACGGCATTGAGTTCCGTGGGTTTAAACAGGAAACGGTGGATGATTTGGCGAAGTATGCTGATGTCCCAGTTTGGAATGGTCTCACAGATTATTGCCATCCAACTCAAGCACTGGCAGATTTTATGACGATTGAAGAAAAGCTTGGTGGTTTTAGCGGCAAAACATTGGCATTTGTGGGTGATACACGCAATAACGTGGCCAATTCCCTTATGGCGATGGCTGCTAAAATGGGTATGAATTTTATCGCATGTGGTCCAAATGAATTGCATCCATCTGAGGAAATTGTAAATAAATGTCGTCCAATCGCTGAGAAAAATGGTTCGACGATTACTATTACAGACGATATCAATGCCCTTAATGACACCGCTGATGCCATTTATACTGATATTTGGTTATCAATGGGTGAAGATAAAGAAAAATGGGGAGAAAGAATTAATCAATTGCAGAGTTACCGCGTAACAATGGATATGATTAACAAAGCAAAGCCAGGCTGTATTTTCCTACATTGCTTACCATCCTTCCATGATCTCAATACTTCGGTGGCACGGGACGTGCACGAGAAATTTGGCGTAGAAGAAATGGAAGTTGCAAACGAAGTGTTTGAGTCTGAACACTCGGTGGTGTTTGATGAGGCGGAGAACCGCTTACACACTATCAAAGCTGTAATGTATATCACATTAGTTGATGAAGAAAATAATTAAAAAGGAGGAAAGTGAAAAACTCAATTAGCAACTTTAGTGAGATTGCACCACTTAAAAAGGTGCTAGTTCACCGCCCGGGCGATGAATTCTTAAATCTCACACCAAATACGTTGGAGAGACTTCTCTTCGACGATATTCCATACCTCAAGGTTGCTCAGGAAGAGCATGATGCATATGCAAATGCACTTCGCGCGGAGGGGGTTGAGGTTGTTTACGTAACAGATCTAGCAGCTGAAGCAATTGAAGCTGGTGGTGCAAGAGTTCGTAAAGAATTCATTCATCAATTTATTCGTGAAGCTGGCGTGACTTCGCCAAAAATTGAGAAACACTGTTTTGATTTTCTGAATAGCATTAAGGATACGAGGGATTTAGTAAGAAAATGTATTGCTGGTATTGATATTTCTGAGCTGAAGAAGCTTGGCAAAGTATCTGGTTTTTATGCGACTCGTGATACTGGCAAGATGATTATTGACCCGATTCCAAATATTCTCTTCCAACGCGATCCGATGGCGACAATTGGCCATGCGGCAACGCTTCACAAAATGTGGGCGGTAACGCGTACGCGTGAATCCATTTTTGCAGAATACATTTTTAAATATCACCCATTTTATGACGATACAAAGCTTTACTACGATCGTACAGAACCATATTCAATTGAGGGTGGTGACATTCAGGTACTTTCAAAAGAAGTGGTGGCAATTGGTATTTCACAACGTACCGAACCAGATGCAATTGCCAACTTTGCTAAGAATCTATTCAAGGACAAGAATAATACTTTTAAATATGTACTTGCAATTGATATTCCGGATGAAAGAAGCTTCATGCATCTTGATACTGTCATGACACAAGTTGATGTTGATAAGTTTGCGGTACAGGATGCCATTATGGATATTTCAACGATTTATGAAATTACTGCTGGCCGTGGTGGTGAGATTGAAATTGTTGAAATTCATCAAAGTTTGCAAAAAGTGCTTGAAAAATACCTACATCTTAATAAGGTTGAACTCATTAAGTGTGGCAATGGTAAAAGAATTGACGCTGAGCGCGAACAATGGAGTGATGGTGTGAACCTACTCTGTATTCGCCCGGGTGTTGTGATTGCTTATGATCGTAACTTTGTAACCAATCAGACGCTTCGCCGTCATGGTGTGAAAGTGATTGAAATCCCGAGCTCTGAATTATCGCGTGGCCGCGGTGGTTCACACTGTATGAGCATGGCCTTAGTGAGAGAGGAGGAGTAGAGGGAAGGAGAGTCTAGGCATAGTTTGTTGGGGGATAATATTAAAGTTAAAAGGATAAAAAATGTTTAAGAAGAAAAATCGTAAAAAATCTAGTCGAGCAATGCTGTCAGCATACTCGATTATCATGATTTTGATTGTACTTCTTGGTATTTTGTCTCATGTTTTGCCTAAGGCAAAATATCAAGCTGTCGCCCCAGAAGATACGGCTCCACTTCTTGAGCTCGAAACCACAACTGAGGGTGAATTGCCACCAGCTCCAGCCGGTGAAACAGTTCCACTAGAAGTTGGTCCTGTGACCGTACTTGAAGGTGGTACTATTGATACTGTTGATACTGCTGCTCCAGTAACAACTAAAGACACAACTGTAACAGAAGCCGAGACAACCACATATGAATCTCTCGAAGAATGCGAAGAAGCAAATGGCGAGGGTGCTTGTGTGCTCGTTGACGGTTCTGGTGTAGTTGGCGCTAAACTATTCCAAATCTTAAAGGCTCCAATTCTTGGCTTTGCGGATGCTATTGATGTATGTATCTTCGTGATGGTACTCGGTGGTTTCCTTGCCGTGATGGCAAAGACTAAAGCTCTTGAGACTGGTATCAAGATTTTGGTGAAGAAACTAAAAGGAAAAGAATATCTTTTGATTCTTCTTCTCATGTTTATCTTCTCGATTCTTGGTACAACCTACGGTTTCCTTGAAGAAAGCGTTGGTTTCTATGTACTCATCGCTGCAACTATGTTCGCAGCTGGCATGGATCCACTTGTAGGTGTCGCAACGATCTTGCTTGGTGCGGGTTCTGGTGTGCTCGGTTCTACCATTAACCCATTTGCAACTGGTGTTGCAGTTTCCGCAATGAAGGATGCTGGTATCGAGTTTAATAATGGTACTGTAATCTTCATTGGTGTAGTACTCTGGCTCACCACACTTGCAATTTCTGCATTCTTTGTAATGCGTTATGCAAAGAAAGTTCAACGCGATAAAGGTTCAACTTTCTTAAGTCTACGTGAACAGGCAGCTGCTGAGAAGAAATATGGTAAATTCCTTGAAGGCCAAGGTGACGATATTAAATTAACTGGCAAGCAGATCGCTTCCCTTATCGTCTTCGCATTTTCATTCATAGTAATGATTATTGGCTTTGTGCCTTGGGGTGAATTCTTTGAAAATAGCATCTTCTCACAGCTACACGATGCCTTTGGTGGCTTCCTTGGTGGTGGTCTCACTGGTGAGGCACTTGGTGATTGGTGGTTCTATGAAGCAGCCCTTTGGTTCTTCTTGATTTCCATTGTCATTTCACTCATCAACCGTGAAGGCGAGCATGGCTATGTGGATACATTCATTGATGGTGCAGACGACATGATTGGCGTAGTCCTTGTGATTGCCGTCGCTCGTGGTGCATCTGTACTCATGGCTCAAACACACCTAGACAACTTCATTGTCTACAATGCTTCTAATTTCTTGGCAACCTTACCAGAAATGGCATTCGTACCTTTGAACTACTTGCTCCATGTGGTGCTTTCGGTCTTAGTACCGTCATCATCCGGTCTTGCAACACTCTCTACGCCAATTACGGCGCCAGTGGCCGCAAACCTTGGTTACAGCACAAATGTGGCTGCAATGACTATCGTTGCTGCTAATGGTCTCGTGAATCTCATCACGCCGACCTGTGGTGCAATTATGGGTGGCCTCGCGTTAGCAAAAGTTGACTACTCGACTTGGTTTAAGTGGGGCATTAGAGTGGTAGCATGTATCGCGGTAGCAAATATCGTAGTACTTTGTCTATTCTCGCTCGGTTAAAAACAAAAATAATAAAAAGATCCGCTCCAGAAAAAGGGGCGGATTTTTTATTGTAAAAAATACTTTAAAACGCTTGTGCTTAAAACAAACTTAAATTATAATATGAATCATGGATGGTTATACACTGACGCATAAAGCGCCGTCGCGTAAGGATTTTATCGATACCGCAGATTTTGACCAATCTGAGATAAAAGATATTATTACGGTTTCGCGTACGGTGAGAGACTATATTAAAGGTGGCGGTTGGTTGAACGCTATGTTCCATAAGTCACTCGGTATGATTTTCGAGCAGAAATCTACCAGAACGAGAGTGTCGTTTGAAGTTGCGATGGAGCAACTTGGTGGACACGCTCTAAATCTTGCTCCAGGTGCAATTCAACTTGGTAAGCATGAAACGATTAACGACACGGCAAAAGTACTTGGCCGGATGTGTGACATGATTATGTCGCGCGTCGATCGTCATGAATCAATTCAGGCTTTAGCTGAGTTTGCTCAAGTACCAGTAATTAATGGCATGAGCGACCGTTGCCATCCAACACAGGGTGTTGGCGACATGATTACAATTGTTGACAACTTACCAGAAAAACCAATGAATGAAATTAAGGTCGTTTTTGTGGGCGATGCAACGCAGGTTTGTAACACGCTTTGTGACATGACCACGAAAATGGGTATGAACTTTGTGCATTACGGACCAGAGAATCACAAAATTGAAGAAGAATGGTTAGAAATTGGCCGTAAGAACGTTGAGAAGTATGGTGGTTCAGTGGCTTGGTCTGATGATCCAGAATGCCTTAAAGGCGCCGACTTTATTTATACGGATGTTTGGTATGGTCTTTATGACA
>CAZORJ010000015.1:1138-12581 GCA_964582425.1 uncultured Candidatus Saccharibacteria bacterium | reverse complement strand
ATGAAAAAATCTCCCCCAGCCCGAAGGGCGAATAAGGAGATTTTTTCTTGCCCTGCGTTACAAGCCTTACAATTTAGAAGTCCAAGCCGTCAGAATTACTTTCTACTTTTTATTAAACGCTCTTTGTGTTATAATCTTAAGTATTATGGGTGCGAAGGTAATTTGTGTCACGAACCAAAAGGGCGGCGTGGGAAAGACCACTACCGCTGTTAACCTTGCCTATTATCTTGCCAAAGACAAATTCAAAACTTTGTTGATTGATTTTGATCCTCAAGGTAACGCCACTTCGGGGATTGGTATCGACAAAAACGACAAAGACAATCTTGGCCTCACTATGACCGAGGTAATCTTGGGCAAAGCCGAGCTGGCTAATATTATCCACTCTACCAAATACAAGAATTTTGATATCGCCCCCACCACTCCCGAGCTTGCCAATGCCGAAGTTGAAATCACCGCCATGCAACGCAAATTCGTCCGTCTCAGGGATGCTATTCGCACCGTAGAATCTAATTACAATTATATTATTATTGATTCACCCCCATCACTTAGTTTACTCACCGTCAATGGCATGATTGCCAGTAACTACCTGCTTTTACCGGTCCAGACCGAATTCTACGCTCTAGAAGGCGTCGCTCAGTTACTAGAATCCATGAAACTTGTCATGAAACAAGCCAACCCCAACCTCAAACTACTCGGCGTTCTTGCTACCATGTACGACAAACGCACTAGTCTTTCAGCTCAAGTTTACGCCGAAATCAAAAAATACTTCAAACAGCTTACCTTCAAAACCACTATCCCACGCAACGTTCGTGTAGCCGAAGCGCCCAGTCATGGTGTACCAGTTGGTGCCTACGACAAATTCAGTAAAGGCGCCAAGGCCTACAAAGAATTCACTAAAGAAGTAGAGGAGAGAACAAAATGAAAGGTTTGGGCAGAGGATTTGAAAGCTTAATTCCCACGGAGCTTATCGACGACGAGTTTGACCCCACCTCCGCAGAGGATAAAAAAGAAAGCAAACTAAGAGAAATAAAATTAGACGATATCATCCGTGATGAGGAGCAGCCCCGTCGTGAATTTAATAAAGAGGCTATCGAAGCACTTGCTGCCTCTATCAAAGAGCATGGTGTTCTGCAACCAATTGTAGTGACAAAAGAAGAAGGCAAATATAAGATTGTTGCTGGTGAACGCCGTTGGCGTGCTAGTAAAATCGCCGGTCTCACCAAAATCCCTGCCATTATCCGTACACTAGATTCGCAAAATCGTCTCGAACTCTCTATTATCGAAAACGCTCAGCGCGAAGATCTCAACGCCATCGAGCTTGCCACCGCCTATGCCAAGCTCAAAAACCAATTTAATCTCAGCACTGAAGATATCGCCGCCAAGGTAGGGAAGAGCGAACAAACCGTCCAAAATACTCTACGTCTTCTCACTCTACCAGAAGAAGCCAAAAAAATCATGGTCAAGGAAAAACTCACCGAAGGTGTCATGCGTCCGCTCGTTTCTCGTGACGAGGCCACCATCAAGAAGGTGCTTCCCAAAATTGTTGAAGAAGGCTGGACTGCCCGCAAGGTTGAACGCTATTTTGCTACAACCTCCAAAAAATCCAGCACCGCCGCCATGAAGCGCGATGCGTATCGCAAAGATGAAGACGCTCTATCTGCGAAATATAATGTTGTTGCCAGAATCACCGGCCGCAGCCTCACCTTCAAATGCAAAAACGATTCCGAGCTTAAAAATCTCATCAGTACCCTATCCCGCAAATAAAATTAACCGGTATCGTAGTATAATATACCTATGGCACCAGTTACAAAAAATCATCCCGTCAAATCCAAACGTATTAACCATGCAATAGAAGTTGCCAAGAAGGCCCACGCCGGCCAACTTCGTAAAACTGGTGAACCATACATTATTCACCCACTTGCAGTCAAGAAAATTCTCGAAGAATGGGGTATGGACGAAGATACTATTATTGCTGGCATTCTTCACGATACCGTAGAAGACACTCCACTCACCCTAGATGAGATTAGAAAAGATTTTGGCGAATCCGTTGCTTTTCTGGTGGATGGTGTCACTAAACTCTCTACCGCTCGCAATGGTATGCGTGATATCGATACTTATCTCCCCGCCACAAGAGACAATTTTCTGAGACTCATGATTGCTCTGGGCGACGATATTCGTGTTCTCATCATTAAGCTCGCCGACCGCCTTCACAATCTCCGCACTCTTTCCGCCCTCCCTCCAGACAAACAAAAAAAGGTCGCCAAAGAAACTCTCGAAGTCTTTGCTCCGCTCGCCGATCGCCTAAACATGGGGCTTTTGCGTGTAGAACTCGCCGACCTTTCTTTTAAATATGTAGATCCTCGCCGTTACGAAGAGCTTAAAAACCTACTAGATAAATACTGTGAGTCTGCTGAAAAATCTCTCAAAAAAATCGAACAAGAAATATCCGCTGCTCTCAAAAAAGAAAAAATTCAATTTGAGTTATCTGGTCGCGTGAAGTCTATTTATTCACTTCACAAAAAACTCGCCAAATATAATCAAAACATTGGCGAGATTTACGATCTCACCGCTCTTCGCATCATCGTTGACGATATTACTGACTGCTATTTGATTTTGGGTATCATTCATTCGTTATATACGCCTATGGGTGGGCGCATTAAAGATTATATTGCTATGCCCAAACAAAACGGCTATCAATCTTTGCACACGACTGTAATTACCAAAGACAAACGCATTGTCGAATTTCAGATTCGCACTAAAGAGATGCATGAATATGCCGAACGCGGTCTTGCTGCCAGTTTTTATTATAACGAACAAAAGCTTACAGAGAACTACAAAAAAGGGAAGATTGAACATCTTCCCACCAACCTTCTCTGGATCACCGAACTCCAAATGACCGCCGCCAAACTCCGCGAAGGTAAAAAAGTCGATCTCAAAAAACTCAAACTCAACCTCTTTGCTGATAAAATCTTCGTTTACACCCCAAAAGGTGATATCATAGACCTTCCCAAAGGCGCCTTGCCATTAGATTTCGCCTACAGGCTACATTCTGAGATTGGCGACCATGTCGTTGGAGTCAAAATCAATGGCAAAATGAGTAATCTAAATAAAAAACTAGAGCAAGGCGACGTTGTTGAAATCCTCACTTCCAAAAACCAAACCCCCAAAACTTCTTGGCTGGATCGCATCATCACCCCCCACGCTCGCGCTAAACTTCTTCGTGCTATTAGACTTTCTAATCGCACCACTTCTACTTCTGACAAACCCAAGAAAAAACGCAAACCCCGTAAAACATAATTCCAACAACGTTTAAGCCATGGTACCATTCCTTAGGAATGGTTGCAAAAATGCTCACGTTAATTTATAATAAAAACAACATAATTACACAAAGGATTATAAGCCATGCAAAATGAACAAAATCCAGGGAATAGAAGCGATGAGGCGGCTAATGCCGGCGACCCACTCGGGTTTAATGACGTTTTTAATAGTGCCCCCAACACTGCTTCGACTACACCAAACGAAAACATCACCAATGACGACCTGCCTCCATTAGGCGATTGGGCTAACGATGAGCCGCCAACGGGAGAGAATCCTACGGAAGATGTCGAAGTTTCTTCTGCTGTTGGTGAAAAAAGCGGCCAAGAACAATACGAAGAGAAAGTTTTAGAAGATCTTTATGTCAAATTATATCAAGGTGAATGGTTTGAAGATGATAAGAAAACTCCACTTGATAGGCTCGCTAAAAGCATTCAAGACATAACCACACAATTAATGAGGGGAGATAAGCACGATGATTCGTCAGAAGAAATACCATTCTTTAGGGAAATTGCCGAAGCATCAATAAAAGTTCAATTAGCACAATCATTTCCAGACGGTAGCAGTAATAAGGAAATTGATTCAGGTATAAATAAAATTTTAGGAGGAACATACCCCGGTCTTGAGGAGCCCTCTCCATTATCGCCATATCCAAAATCTCTAATAGATAGGTTAGTTACAGATGAACTCAATAGTAGGGGAGAGAGATTTGGTTCTGATTTTGTAAATGCATCATTTCGCGCCGCAGAGATAAGCAATGTAAAGACCGAAGAGGAAAAAAAGTATATGTTGATAGGCATGAAAGAGTTAATGAGTAAAGCCCCCTCCGTATTCGAGAAAATGGATTCCCAGGATACAATAGAAAAGCAGAATGAGAAACTAGCATCTGAAATTCTTGAAATAACAGGAACAATTTTAAACGGTGGCATCCCTGAAAGTAGGTTGTAAGATATACACGCATATACCACAGAAAAATTATCCGCGTCTAAAGGCGCGGACAATTTTTCTGGAGCCGATGGCAGGGATCGAACCTGTGACCTGCTCGTTACGAATGAGCTGCTCTACCAACTGAGCTACATCGGCACTTGTCTCATTATACCATAAATGTGCTATAATAAATATAACTTAAGGAGAGAAACATGTCTAAGGTGGATATTATTAAGCGCCCCGTCGAACAGATTGGCAGCGACATCAAAAAATCAGCTTGGTCTGCCTCTATTGAATCAATCGCTCTCTTAATCATTGGTATTCTGTTTGTAATCTGGCCAGAAACCATGGTCAAAGTTTTAGCCTATATCGTTGGTGTTTTCTTTATCGTTAAAGGCGGTAACCAGATTATTAATTATTACATGGAAAAAGGCCAAAACGACTTCTTTAACAATAAGCTTCTCTCTGGTGTTGTTTCGGTCCTGATTGGTATCGCATCTCTTACTATTGGCGAAGACATTGCGCATGTTTTTAGTGTAATTATCGGCATTCTAATCATCTATGAATCATTGGTTCGTATTAACGCCGCCACCAAGCTCGCCTCGGCCGGCATTAAAGTTTGGCAACCAATTTTAACTCTAGGCCTTGTTATGCTCGTAGTTGGCGTTATCGTCACTTTCCTCGCGCATGGCGCAACTGTTTTGGTTGGTTGGATGATGATTATTACCGGCATTGTTGGCCTTGTGGGTGACATCATGTTTATTAAACACCTCAATGTCTTGATCGATAAATTAACCGGTGCGGAAAAAGGGCACCACGCTAAAGATAAATACGACGACGTCGAAGAAGCCGAAGTAAAAGAAGACTAATATGAAAGATTTAAAAGAGGACATTAAGAAAATTTACTTACATGAAAGATTCATGCTAGTTTTAATGATTCTAAATTTTCTTGGTTCCGCAATACTATTTATCTATAATATCCTTCATCTCAACACTGAAAGCGCCATTATTAAAGTTGGCTATGGCGATATCGGTGGTTACCGCAACGGTACCTGGACCGACATGCTCGTTTTTCTAGTTCTTGCAGTTGTTCTCGGTGTCTTTCATAACGTGATTGCTATCCGCATCTTCCATAAACGCGGCGCCGGCATGACTAAATTCTTCCTTTTGACTACTAGCGCCCTTATCATCGGCGCCTTCATTCTTCTAATCCGCTTAACGGGAGAGGGATAAATGCGCAAAAACCTCGAAATTCCGCAGGGCAAACGTACGCGCTCTTATCGTTTTTTTGAAATTTTGCCAGGGTTTATTTCATATGGTGCCATCATTTTACTCTTCATCTTATCTTGGCTAAACCCAGTCATTGGCTCCATTTACCTATTTATTATCATCGCCACAACTTTGGTTAAAGCCGTCAGTGTAGCCTACCGTGCCGTACAGGGCTACAACACTATTAAAATCGCTGAACGCGTCGATTGGCGCAAGCGCGTCGAAGACTTAAAAGATCCTCACGCCTCATTTGAACGCCTCCGCGATAGTAATTCTAAAAGTTATCGCTTTGACGAACACGTCGAAGACCTCAAGCTCATGGCCGCCATGAGTAAAGAATACCCAGACCCAAACAAAATCTATCATGTAGTCATCGTTACCGCTTACGACGAAGGCTACGAAATCTTGCAGCCGTCCATTAATGCCATCGCCAAGAACACTTTTCCAAACGACCACATTATCGTCGCCCTTGCCTACGAAGAACGTGGCGGGGAAGCCATTGAAGCCACCGCTAAAAAACTAAAAGAGGAATTCAAAGACACCTTTAAAGACTTCTTACTATATAAACACCCGGATGGTATACCAGGTGAAATCGTTGGCAAAGGCCCAAACCTCACTTATGCTGGCGAGCATATTGCTGAATACGTTAAAAGCAAGCATTTACCAATCGAAAACATCATCGTCACCTCTCTTGATAGTGATAACCAAATGGCTGAGAAATATCTCGACGCCGTTGCCTATGAGTTTATCGTTCATCCGAATCGCCAACGTCTTAGTTATCAGCCGGTTTCACTCTTTATGAATAATATTTGGGAAGCTCCGGCACCGACTCGTGTTGTAGCGGTATCAAACTCATTCTTTAACGTCATCACCACTATGCGTCCACACGTACTACGTAACTTCGCCTCACATTCTCAGCCACTTCAGGCTCTTGAAGCCATGCATTTTTGGAGCAAACGCACTATCGTAGAAGACGGTCATCAGTATTGGCGTAGCCTCTTCTTCTTTAGTGGCGATTATACAGTGCTTCCGATTCGCATCCCGATTTACCAAGACGCCGTCATCGACGAAACACTCTGGAAAACTATCAAAGCTCAGTTCGTCCAGGTTCGCCGTTGGTATTATGGTGCATCAGACGTTGCCTATGTCGGCACCAAACTCTTCATTAGAAGGGAACGCCGTGTCATGCCTTTCTGGCAACTTCTACCGAAGTTCTGGCGTCTCTTAGATAGTCACGTTACACTTGCTATTCTGGCACCAATCGTTGCCTTTGGTGGTTGGGTACCGATGATTATGAACGTCTCGTCACACGATATGGTGGCCTATAATTTACCAAACATCGTTAGTATTGTTGAAACCTTTGCGTCCGTCGGTCTCATCGTTACGGTCTTAATCTCCCTAAAAATGCTCCCAGAGCGCCCGGCTAAATATCGCAAGAGCAAAAGTCTTTCCATGCTGCTTCAATGGATTCTGATGCCAGTCACCTCAATTGTTTATCAGTCGCTCGCGGCTTTTTACGCCCAGACTCGGCTGATGCTTGGTAAATATATGGAAAAGTTTGATGTCACTAAAAAAATTAAAAAGGAGTAATATGGCGAAAGTCTATTTTGTAAAAACAATCACCCCAGAAAACCTCATCAAGATTTATCAGGCTCTCGGAGTAGATCTTCCTAGCAAAGTTGGTATCAAGGTTTCTACCGGCGAAGATGGCGCCAAAGGTTATCTAAAAGCTGACCTAATCGCACCATTCGTTAAGAGTTTAAATGGCACCATCGTAGAATGTAATACTGCCTACGGAGGCGCTCGTAATACCGCTAAGGATCACATGAAAGTTGCCGAAAAACACGGCTTCACTAGTTTTGCGGAAGTAGATATTATGGATGCCGATGGTGACAAAAAGATCCCGGTAAAGAACGGCAAATATCTTAAATATGACCTTATCGGTACACATTTTGATAACTACGATTCATTTGTAAACCTTGCCCACGGCAAAGGCCATATTATGGGCGGTTTTGGAGCGAATCTTAAAAACCAATCTATCGGTTTTGCCTCCAGAAAAGGCAAAGCCTACATCCATTCCTGCGGCAAAACTACCAGCCCACGCTTATGCTGGATGTCAAAGCACGAACAAAAAGATTTTATTCTTTCCATGGCCGAAGCCGCCACGGCTATTGCAGACTATCTTAAAGAACAGGGAAAACCAATCGTCTATATCACCGTCATGAATGCGATTTCTCTAGATTGTGACTGTGATGCAAAACAAGGCGATCCGGTCATGGGCGACCTCGGCATTGTCGCTTCTCTCGACCCAGTCGCAAACGACCAAGCCTTTATTGACATGATTTGGGCTTCCAAAGACCCTGGTGCTAAAAAGCTCCAGGAACGTATCGACTCTCGTCTTGGCCGCGAAATCCTACCGTACGCCGAAGAACTAGGCCTCGGCTCGCGTAAGTACGAGCTTGTCGAGCTCTAATAGATATGATATAATAACCTGAGTGGGTGATTAGCTCAGTTGGCTAGAGCGTCTCGTTTACACCGAGAAGGTCGGGGGTTCGAGCCCCTCATCACCCACCAGGAATAAAAAAGAAGTCCCAGAGGGACTTATTTTTTATTCTTCAGGTTTTTCATATGCATCTCTATGAAGAATCACAATCGGGATATTAAAATATGCCGCATGTCGTTTTTGACCATCTGACAGTTCATCTACTGAGCATGTGGGTAGTTCAGGGCAATAGATAAAATTTGGTAGAATGGGACGCCCGCTATCTTCTTCATAGCGATCAATTGCCACTTCATTGGCATCACTACGCTCTTCAATTGCCTTTCTTTTTGGAATTGCCCGAGGAAAACCCGCTTCTCCAACACCACTATCTGCCCATTCGGGGGTCTGCTTGGATGAATCAACTTCATGAAAATCCTCACTGGTTACGCGACTAGTCCAACCTTGTTGTGTGCGCATATCATGGTCTCCAGCGGTGATTACTCCACGAAGACCAAGATTTGAAAAACCATAGTAGATGGCCCCTCTATCATCAATCCAGTGCCCATTAGGGACTTTATCGGACACAAGCGAAGTAGAAATATTGTTTGCTGAACCGGTTTTAGCGGTTCCGGTATTGGTGTTTTTCGGATTATTGTCTAGAGGCGTTGTCTCCCAATTACTAGGGTCGTCTCTTATCGCCTTACTCTTCTTATATATTTCAGGGAAGATTTTCTCATATGCTTTACCCCCTCTATAATCTATGCAATGGACTAGAGCCAAAAACTTATGACCAGTAAGATGATAAACTTTAATTCTTTTTCCTTCAAACTCAGTTTCTTCTTCAGCTATGCCATCTTCTTCAGAAGCAACCCATTCGGCAAATTGCTCCGGACCAGTTGCATGTTCATTAAAATCCATTCTAAAAGCTTCTGAAGCCGCTCTATAACTGTCCATCGCTTCTTTACGCTTCTTCATTTTATCCTTGAGTTCGTCACCCCAAGTCTTAAATGGTACATCCGCGACTGATTCCCATGAGTCATCATCTTCGCCCTGTTTTGTCTCTTCAATTATTTCGCCATTACTCATACCCTTATTATAACAAGTTTCTTTAGGCGCTTAAACGCTACATTTGTCGCACAACTAAAAAACGCGTGAAAAATCTGATCCGGGTCTGTGTTAAAATCGCCGCAAAGAAAGGAACAAAATGTTAAAAGTAGTAGTTTTTGACAGTGGGTACGGTGGGGAATTATTTGCAGATTATCTTGGCGAAGAGATCCCAACCCTTGAAATCATCCGCGTAATCGATTGGCGAAACGCTGAGGCGCTCCAAGAAAACGCCAATAAAGCTAGGAAAGTCACCGAAGAGGCCTTGAAACCTTACCTTTATAAAGTCGATCTCATCGTGATTGCGAATTACCTAGTTTCGGTGACAAGCTTAAACTATTTTAAAAGGAAGTATAAACATCAAAAGTTCGTCGGCCTTAATTTTGCGAATTCCGATTTAATCGCCGGTCGCGAAACTGCCATTTTATCGACCAAAGCCCTCGCGAAAACCTTGTCTTATAAGCTTTACATCAAAAAACATAACATCAAATCATTCACTTTTGATGATTGGCCCATCCTCATCGACGACGGGGAACTAGGCAACGCCAAACTTCATCGCGATTTAAAACCGGCTAAAGACCTTAAGCCCTCTCAACTCATTCTCGCCTGCGGCCAGTTTACGGATTTAAAGCCAGAGCTAAAACGCTTCTTCGGCCATAATACCAAGATCATTGATAATTTCGATGAAACCTTAAGAGACGTTTGCTTAAGTCTCAAACTTCGAGGCGCCCTCAAAAAGAAAGATTAACTATTTGTAGAGCTTTTTCATATAAAGAGTTTTTGGAATCATTTCCATTGCGCCGGCTGTGGCTTTGGAATCAAGTTCAACATTGCAAAAAATCGCATAAATCTCGCTACCGAAATTCGTCGCGTACGCCAGAGTTGAGGTATTACTTGCTTCCACCCAGGTTGTACCGTTTAATTCATAATCTGTATTTGTAATCACCAGGTCACTATTACGTTTTTTTAAGTAGTTTTCTGCCTTCATATTTGTGCTTTCAACATACACAACCACTTCTGCCTTGCCTTCGTCATTTTGTAGTTTAATCTCGTAAATACCTTTTTTATTATTAATGACGTTCTTAAACTCAAATGGCAAATAGAATTCCAAATTCAAGATTTCAAAGAATTGCGCATTTCTAGTGATTCGCGGGTTTGGATTATCTACAAGATCTGGCGAGGTTGGGTCAATAATAATACTTCCACCGCCTCCACCTTGATTGCCCTTACCAGTAAAATCAATCACGCCAGCGCCAATTAGTATCGCGATACCGACTGTTAAACAAACCGCTAGTGCGACAAAGATGATAAAAATTACCGAACTGGCACCAAGTCTACTACGAACAGTCCCTTTTTGCATTATTTTTACCTCTCCTTTTAAAGAATTATACCAAATTTTCATAAAAAAATCCCCTAATGTTTATTTAGGGGAAATAGGTGGGCTAATCAAGATCTACGTTGTGATATCTGGCCATCATTTTAACCGTGCGTTTTAGCATAGTCCTGATAGTGTGGATCATATCCGAAAGTTCCGGATATTCATATTTGGCCTCCTTGAGAATCGGGAGCAATAGTTCGTGGGTTTCACGAATGTTTTTTACGATTGCTTCCTCATCGAGGGCGCCGTCCGCGTCGTTGAGATTGGCGTAACGGTCGAATGCCTTGCAAATAATCGCTTCTTTGCAGTCCAGGAGTTCGTTAAAATAGCGCCGTTTGGTCTCCGCTTTTTCTTCTCCATCAAATCTGCGCATTGTCATGTATTTCACGCCCTGTCGGACTTTTTCGTTGACCGGTAAAGCCGACAAGGGAATATTACAATCCTCGCAAACATCATGGAGTAGAATCGTTGCAATGATTTCGTCGGTTGCACCTTTGCAAGCAATTGCGTCGCACGCCATCGAGAGTGGATGAACGATATAAGGTGCGCCGTTCTTCCGTTTCTGATTGCCGTGGGCGCGTCTTGCAAACACCAGTGCCTGTCGGCTCTGTTCGAACCCCGGGCCGTCAAACCTGCCACGCAGATAAGTGAACATTGTTTTTTCGTCCAGATCATACATAGACATCATACTCACCTCCAAAGAATCAAAGAGCGCCCACCTATCCTTTAATTATATCACACTTTTGCTTAATTGTCAATTTTTGGAATCTGTTAAAGACCCGAAAAGTATGATAAAATAAGCATATGCAGATTGAACTCAGCGTATTTTATGCTCGGCTTGGTGCGATTGGTTTAATTCTGATTCTTGGTTTTATTCTTGGTAAGTTCAAACTCATTAGCGAAAAAACCAACAAGGAGCTTACGAATCTTCTTTTGACCGTCTTCATGCCGGCCTCGCTCTTCATGGC
>CAZORJ010000015.1:0-1128 GCA_964582425.1 uncultured Candidatus Saccharibacteria bacterium | reverse complement strand
TTTCCGGGCACTTACGACGAAGGCTCAGCCAACCTCTTTTACTCCGGCTTCATGGCCGGTGTTATCGTGATGCTGGTTCTCATCTTGCTCGCTCGCATCATTTTTAATAAGAAATGGATGCGAAAGGGCCTTTCACTGGAATCGCAGTTTGCCTTAATCTTCAATAATGCCACTTTTCTTGGCTATCCAATCGTCGCAAACACCTTTGGTTCGATGGGTGTCATTGCTTACTGCGGTTTCATTATTGCATTTAATATCGCGCTCTTTTCCTACGGCATCTGGCTCTTTGAGCAAAAAGTCACTTTGAGACTCTTTCACAACATTATCTTCAATCCAAACATTATTGCTGTAGTACTTGGCATGATCTTCTTCCTCGTGGGAATTAGTTTACCGGGTTTCATCACAGACGCCATTGGCTACGTTGGCGGCGCCACTACACCACTTTCCATCATTTGCATCGGCGTCATGCTATCGCAAGCTAAAATCAGAAAAGTGCTCAAAAAATGGAAGCTCATGGCGACAGCCATCATTCAACTTACTGTTGGTCCACTTGTTACGTGGGGGCTATTAACCATAATGCAGTTCCCAATCGAAGTCATCCAGGTTTGTACTTTAATCCAAACCTTGCCAACCGCCACCTCGCTCGGGCTCTTTGCCGTCAAATACGGCGGTAATGCCGAAGAGTCATCCGAGCTCGTTACAATCTCAACGCTCTTTTCTGTTGTTACAATGCCTCTAATGGTTTTGCTGCTGATAGTGTAAAAATTAAATGCTTATGGTAAAATTATATTAATAATAAAGGAGCAATATGGAACCAAACACTAACCCTTCACCAACCCCTACGCCGCCAACACCGGCGCCAACCCCAACCCCGGCTCCCGCTCCAACTCCTACTCCAGCACCACGACCGGCTCCCGCTCCGGCCCCCGCTCCGCGCCCAGTTGCGCCAGTTGCTCCGACTGCTCCGGCTCAGCCTGCTGCTCCTAGGCCAGCCGCCCCAGCTCCACGTCCACTTGGCCAACCGGCCCCCGCTCTGCGCCCAGTTGCGCCAGTTGCTCCAGCACCACAACCGGCTCCAGAACCAATTTCGGCCGCTGAAGCTCTTGAAAAAGCTATCACTGACGTGCC
>CAZORJ010000014.1:11147-12710 GCA_964582425.1 uncultured Candidatus Saccharibacteria bacterium | reverse complement strand
TGGTTGGGAAGCGTAAGAAACTTCTCAAATACCTAGAGACGACCGATTTTGAGCTGTACAAGAAGACTGTGAAGAAGCTTGGCCTCAGGAAATAATAGTAAAAAATGAACCCGTCTCAAATGAGGCGGGTTTTTGGTAATTAGTGAAATCAGTTTTTAAAACTTGCTTGCGTTGACGAGAGCGTTCATTTCTTGAAAACTGATTTCGGGGATGATGATAGTAAGGCCGTCGCGGCCATTGCACTGCATGACACTGATGGTTTTACCCATCTCGCGAGCCATTTCCTGGAAATCCCAGCAGTGCTGATCATCAGCATCGAAATGTGCTACCATGGCGTTGTCGCCATATTCGGGGTTGGGGCCCCAGTTCATCCGATCCATCATAGAATTTTTACCCCCTAACTCTATTTTGACGTGGATACTTCTATTATAGCACAAAAGTTGAAAAAAGTCAATATATGGACAAAAAAAGATAAGCATTATAAAATTATATAGTATACCAAATGGTATACTAAGAGGTCATACATGTTAAAAATTCACAAAGGAGAATTTGGTTTTGTGCGGTAGCTTTTTGCTACTGTTTTTTTGATTTGTATGGTTAAAACAAAACAAAAAAACCATGAAAGTACACATCAAAAGAAACACCTTGAAACTATCGAGGTACGTGAGTGCTAACATCACGTGTTTGCTTGTTGTGCTTTCAATTCTGTCTGGGTTTATGCTCACTCATAGTAGGATCAGTATTACTAGAGCAAAAACCGATACGATGGATGTATATGGCGCAAATGCTTGTACGTTTACGGCGACGAATCTATCAACTCATACTGAATCAATTAATCCTGGTAGTAGCGCTTCAAGTATTGCGCAAACCAGGTTGAAGACTATCTGTAGTGATGCGCCAAGCTTTGAGGTGTTTGCAATTGGCTATTCGAATAATTCCTCCGGTAATACTAAACTAATTGGCCAAAATGGTGGTGGCAATATTTCAACAGCGGTGAGTGGAACTTCATCACGCTGGTCAATGCAGGTGGCGAAGGACAATTCATCTTATTTGCCGGCGAATATGACGATTGAAAATAGTTTTGGCAGTAACCATGTAGTCCCAAACGCGACGACCCTGATTGCAACTTATGGGACCTATACTGATACAACGACTGGTGCGTCAATTATTACGTATTACAATGTGTCAATTGCAACTGGTCAGATGGCGGATACTTATATTGGTAAGGTGAAATACTCGATTGTGGCGGCGGAACCACCTCCGCTATGTCCGGCTGGATACATCTGTTACGATGGTAACAATGCGAATGTGGTTGGCACGATGAACCCGAAGACCTATTCTGGTGATACAACCAGTAATAAGGGATATCAGTCGGTGACCAGTGGTGCTAGTGTGATGCTTCAGGCGCCGAACTACCGTTTGTCTGGATATGGTTTTGCTGGCTGGAACACGAAGGATGATGGTACGGGTACATTCTATGGGCCGAACCAAGTGATTACAGTACCAAATGTCTCCTCAGAGGGATTAATGCTTTACGCAGTTTGGATTGCATCAACTGGTTAT
>CAZORJ010000014.1:4784-11115 GCA_964582425.1 uncultured Candidatus Saccharibacteria bacterium | reverse complement strand
AAGTAACTTATAATTCTTCAACTGGTGCGATTAATGCTTCTCTATCTAGCCTTACAGCGTTGACTGACACGAGAGATAACCAGACTTATGCTGTAGCGAGGTTGCCGGATGATAATTGTTGGATTATTGAAAACCTACGTTTTGGTGGTAATAGCACTACGCTTTCTGATGCAAATACACATAATCCGGCGGTGCCATTCTACTATTACTCTGGTAATACACAGTATACAACCAACAGCTACAATACTTCTACGGCGACATCTTCGTGGTGTTACGATGATACCCAGTCTTGTACGGAGCGATTACTCTTTAATACTGATAACGTGACCCAAGGCTTAACGGCTTCAACTTATAGTACGTCTGGACCAGTGGTGGCGTATGGTAGCTATTACAACTGGTATGGGGCGACGGCCGGTAGAGCATCGCATTATTACACTGGGAACGCGACGACGGATGGTGATATTTGTCCGAGGGGCTGGAGTTTGCCTTACGATACGGCGGGCGAATGGGATACAATTGGTAATCTTTCGAAGCAATATGGCGGCGGATATGGTTACATTACCAATCAAGCTGTGATTAATAGACTAACTTCATTCCCAAATAACTTTGTTTATGGTGGGTATGCTTACCAGGGTACATTGGTGCGTGGTCAGATGGCATTTTATTCTTCCAACACGGCGACCAATATTGGAAATGGTGCAATGATGGGCTTTAGAATTGACGCGCAAGGCGGGGTTCCTTCTCGCTTTATTGAAACCGGTACAAGTATGAGTTCACAGACTGGTATGACGGCGAGATGCTACCGTACGGCGGCAAAGGAAATTGAGGATCTAACTTACATGCAAGACTTTGCTACGCTTAGCGATATTGATTATGCTGGTGTTTGGAATTCAATGATTGAATGGTGGCCGTATCAGTTGAAAGATAGCCGTGACAATAAGAGCTATTGGATTACAAAGCTTAGCGAGGGGAATATTTGGATGACGCAAAATCTCGACCTTGATATTGCAAGAAAGTATTATTATCATGCAGATACGGATATTGGGTACGAAGATAATAGCACTTCGTGGTATCCATCTCGCGCAACGGTCAATGTTTCGTCGTATTCCGGAAACTACTTTACGCAGTGGAACTTTAGTAATAGTAATGGCCCAATTTCAATGAACCCAGGCGCTTCTGGTACGAACTGGTACTGGGATAGTAGTAAATGGTCTAATAGTACAACTGATGGCTACAACTATCTTAAAGGTGTGACAGGAAGCCAGTTTAGAACTGGTACTCCATACGCCGATAACGGTACGCATGGTCATGTTGGAAACTATTATAACTGGTCAGCTGCAGTGGCTACAAATAATGCTAGTCAATATGGTCACATGCAAAATGCACCGAATTCGATTTGTCCGGCCGGTTGGAGGTTGCCAAAATACGATTCAAGTCTTAGCCCAAGTGGTTCGTCGGATTATACGGAGCTCGACCGTGCGGTTCAATCAATTTGGGATAAATGGCTTGGGACTGGTAATACGCCAAGTAGCGATTTTGATATGTATTTAACGGCTGCTCCATTCTATTTCACAAGGGCGGGTATGATTGAAAACTATATGGATCCTAATACTTATACTAGCTCTGGATATGGTAACCTGACAGGAGCGGGTGATACAGGTTCTTCATATTGGACTTCAACTTCTTACATTATGTCTGGATACATGGATACAGCGGTGTTTAGTTATTATTGGTGGGGGAATTATGTACAGGGTAGCCCTGAATATAGCTGGGGCCGTGGTACGGGCATGTCGGTGAGATGTCTTGCGAGACCGCAGTGGGAAATCGATAGAACGTAAGACCTTTTTGTGTTATAATATATGCAGTAAATTAACATGGGAAGACGGCAGATATTAGATAGGGGCTGATATCTGATGTTTTCCCAGAAAGGATTATATTTTTATGGATATAATTAACCCTAGCGGGAAGAAAACCACTCAGGTTTCAACAGAATGGTTAGGGCGAAAGTTAACACTCGAAGTAAACCGAGTGGGTTTTCGCACGACTTCTTCAGTGCTCGTGACCTATGGTGATACTGTGGTGCTCGGCTCGGTAGTAGTCGGTACTAAACCAGTAGTGCAAGATTTCTTCCCATTATCGATTGATTATGAAGAAAAATTCTATGCAGCCGGAAAAATCTCTGGTTCGAAATTTATTAAGCGTGAAGGTAAGCCAGCCGATGAGGCAGTGCTCGTAGGACGATTGATTGATCGTCCAATTCGCCCACTCTTTCCAAAAGGCTATCGCCAGGAAGTGCAAGTGGTTTGTACGGTGCTTTCAATGGATCCTGCTTTCCGCCCAGATTGTGTAGCAATGCTTGCTGCTTCTGCTGCTCTTATGAATGCAGGGGTGCCATTTGATGGCCCTGTAGCTGGTATTCGTATTGGTAGAATCGGCGGTGAATTTAAGGGCTTCTTAAGTCCAGAAGAACGCGAACAGTCTCCACTTGATCTCGTTGTAGCTTGTAAAGACGGCAAAGTGATGATGGTGGAAGCTGGTGCTAATGAGGTGCCAGAAGATACAATTATTGAAGCGATGCACTGGGCAGTCAAGAACGTACAGCCGGCACTTGATCTTCAACGTGAACTTGCTAAACTAGTTGATGCTAAAGAACAAGAATATGAACTAGTCCTTCCAGACGAGGCAATTCTAAAAGAAGTTGAGGACTGGACCAAGGGCAAATTTGGTAGCAAAGTTCGTGGTAATGTGATGGAACGTACTCAAATCCTTGATGAGATTAAGTACAACATGCACGATGAATTTGCGCTTTCTAAAGGCCAAGGTGAAACCGACAATGAAAAAGTTGAGTGGTATGATGAAAACTTGCGCGATGTTTATGATCAGGCATTTGAACTGGCCGTTCATAAGGAAGTTCGTCGTGGTATCGTTGAGGAAGGTGTACGTCCGGATGGTCGCAAACTAAACGAAGTTCGTCCACTTTCGAGCCAAGTTGGAATCTTGCCACGTACTCATGGTTCATCACTCTTTACGCGTGGCGTAACCCAGGCGATGAACATCGTAACACTTGCCCCTCTTTCATATGCACAAGATGTTGATACAATGGAAGTAACTGAGGGTAAGCGTCGCTACATGCACCATTACAACGCTCCTTCTTACACAGTAGGTGAGCCAGGGAGGATTGGTTCGCCAGGACGTCGTGAGATTGGTCACGGCTATCTTGCCGAGAGAGCACTCCTTCCGGTACTTCCTTCAGAAGAAGATTTTCCATATGCGATTCGTTCCGTTACTGAAATTATGTCGCAGAACGGTTCAACTTCAATGGCTGCAACTTGTTCTTCATGTATGGCCTTGATGGATGCCGGTGTGCCTTTAAAGCGTCCAGTTTCTGGTGTTGCAATGGGTCTGATGGTAGATGTGCCAAAGGGCCAGCCGATTGAAGCTTCGGATATTGATAAGGCCTATGTCTTGACCGATTTAATGGATGCAGAAGACTTTGCTGGTGATATGGATTTCAAGGTGACTGGTACGACTGAGGGTATTACTGCTCTTCAAATGGATATGAAGGTACACGGTCTTCCGGTAGAAATCATGGAAAAAGCCATCAAACAATCACACGAAGGTAGAATGTTTATCTTAAACCATATTCTTGAAGTGATCCCGGAACCTAGAAAAGAGATTTCAAAGTATGCTCCACGCATTGAAAAACTCATGATTAATCCAGATAAAATCGGGGCTGTAATTGGTAAGGGTGGCGAGATGATTAATAAAATCACTTCTGAAACCGGTGCTGAAGTCAACATTGAAGATTCTGGTCTAGTCACGGTTTCTGGTGTAGATCCAGAAAAGATTAAGAAGGCACTTGATTGGATTCGCTCACTCACGGAAGAGCCAGAAGTAGGCAAGATTTATGAGGGTACCGTAGTTTCGATTAAAGACTTTGGTGCATTTGTAAATATTATGCCAGGTATTGATGGCATGCTTCATATTTCGCAGATTACTGATAAGAAGCGTCTAAACAAAGTGACTGAGGTTTTGCACGAAGGCGATGTAATTAAGGTTCGCTTAGTTGCTATCGACGACAAGGGTAGACTCAGTCTCACCATGATTGGTCTCTAAATGGATAAAATTCGTAATTTCTGTATTATCGCACATATCGACCATGGTAAATCAACCTTGGCCGATCGGATGATGGAGCTCACAGGCACGGTCGAGAAGCGCGAGATGAAATCGCAGCTGCTCGACTCGATGGAGCTGGAGCGCGAAAAGGGGATTACGATTAAACTGACGCCCGTCACGATGAAATGGAAGGGCTACACACTAAATCTCATTGATACGCCGGGTCACGTAGACTTTTCGTATGAAGTTTCTAGAAGCTTGCAGGCAGTAGAATCGGCGATTCTCGTGGTAGATGCGACGCAAGGGATTCAGGCGCAGACGCTTGCAAATGTTTATCTTGCAATAGAACAAATCTTACGATTATTCCAGTGATTAATAAAGTAGATCTTCCGGCGGCAGAAGTTGAAAAGACGGCTGCGCAAATCATGAATTTACTGGGTTGTAAGCGCGAAGAGATTATTGGTGTTTCGGCAAAGACTGGTCTAAATGTCGAGAAGGTTCTAGACGAAATCATTGAAAAGGGTCCAGCGCCACGCGCTCCAGAAAACGCTTAAGTTGACAGTGTAATAAAAACTTGTTATAATATTTTTGTTCAAATTGGGCAAAATGAAAGTACTTTTAATAAGGGGGTGCTATAATGTCTGTCAATTTGTTTTTTGTGAGACATGGGCAGTCCGTAGCGAATCTGCAAGACTTTTTTTACAACGATGAGGATGCACCACTAACTCCGTTAGGACGAGAGCAAGCCAGAGCAACTGGCCGGAATCTCAAGGAGATGGGAGTGCACTTTGATGTGGTATATTGTTCTACTTATGAAAGGGCAAGAGAAACTTGTGAATTAGCTCTAAAAGAGATGGGAATGGACGGAACTTATGTGGTGATTGATCGAAGACTGGAAGAACGAAAGTTTAATGGTTTGGTTGGGAAAATGGCCACAAAGGAACATTACCGGGAGTTGCTCCATTATTATTCGAATCGTTCGATAATTGATGGTGTAGAACCAATCGAAGATCTTGAAGTTAGGGCACAGAGTTTCCTTGATTCTATGAAGAAACAATATGATGGTAAAAACGTCTTGGTGTTTTCGCACGGGCACTATCTCATGGCGGTATATGCCGTGGTGCATGGACGCCCAGAAAATGGTGACTATAATGAAATTCGGTTACTTGATAACGGAGAAATCATGGAAGTTACCATTTGAGACAGACCCCGGGCCTAGCATAGCGCTAGGCCCATTTTTGTGTTATAATATTTTTATGGAAACAAGGGCGCTCATTTTTGACTCATACTTTGACGACTACCGTGGAGTAGTGTTGTACGTCCGAATTTTTGAAGGTGAAATTCCAAAAAACGCGGAAATCTTGATGATGGCGGCTCAGACTAAGGGTATTGCTCTTGAGGTTGGAATTTTAACACCAAAGATGACGCCACGTGAGAAACTTGAAAATGGTGAGATTGGTTATATTGTCACAAACTTAAAGACAACACGTGAGGCAAAAGTGGGTGATACGGTAACGCTTGCAAAAGCACCGGCGGCTAAACCACTGCCAGGTTACAAGAATGTGTTGCCGTTTGTGTATGCAGGTTTCTTCCCGGTTTCAAATGATCAGTATAAGGATTTAAAAGAAGCGATTGAAAAGTTATCGCTGTCGGATTCAGCACTTCGATATGAACCGGAGAACTCGCCGGTCTTAGGGTTTGGTCTTCGCATTGGATTTCTCGGGCTTCTTCACATGGATATTATTCGTGAGAGACTAGAACGCGAGTTTAATTTGGATTTGATTGTGACAAATCCATCAACCAATTATGAAGTGGTGATGAACAATGGTGAGTTGATTGAAATTAAATCGGCGGCGGATTTGCCGGATCAATCGGAAATTAAAGAGATTCGTGAGCCATGGGTGAAGGGTGAAATTATTGTGCCTTCAAACATGATTGGAAACGTTTTGAATTTGATTAATGAAAAACGTGGGCACCAAACCAATCTTTCATACATTGAGGAACGGGCGGTGATTGATTTTGAAGCACCAATGGCAAACCTGCTCACGGACTTTTATGATCAATTAAAGTCAGCGACGAGTGGCTACGCATCATTTAATTATGAACTGAATGGCTACCGTCCGGAGGATTTGGTACGTGTAGACTTTTTGGTAGCTGGAAATAAAATGGACGCCTTGTCGGTGATGGCCCCGTTCTTTCGTGGCACGAAAATAAA
>CAZORJ010000014.1:0-4774 GCA_964582425.1 uncultured Candidatus Saccharibacteria bacterium | reverse complement strand
GGCACATCGTACAGAAGCGGATGGAATCGGTAGAGAGGTTACCAAGAAGTTAAAAGAAGTGATTCCGAGACAAAACTTTGAAGTGGCTTTGCAGGCAGCAATTGGAGCAAGGATTATTGCGCGTGAAACGATTGGTGCATACCGTAAGGATGTGACGGTGAAAATTCATACCGGTGACAGAGATAGAAAAGCAAAGTTACTTGAAAAACAGAAGCGTGGAAAAGCAAGGATGAAGCGATTTGGCAAAATTGATATTCCGTCCGAGGCTTTTACGGTAATGTTAAAGCGTGACTAGTTGACTTTTTATCTGTTTTGGTTTATGATTTAAACATAAAGGTCATAAACACAAAAATGATAAAACCAAAAAAAGTTTTTCGTGTAAGACATTTTAAATATGGGATTTTTGTCTCGCTGTTTTTGGTAATTCTTGGATTTAGTTTTTATTATTTAAATAGTTTTAAGCTTGATGCAGCAAATGCAGCGGCAGCGGAAATTAATCCTGGTTACAAACAAAACCAAGAACTGAATGTTTTGGTGGTGGAAGTTAACCCGCATCTTTGGTCGCTTCCGGGCACACCAAAAGCGGCAGATGCGTTCTTTGGTGAGGGGACGGCGGAGCTTGTTGTGCAGGAGCAAATTGATGATTTCATTTTTGCATCGCATGGTTACATCAATAAGGTAAATACAACTTGGGAGTACATTGATGACTTTCCACATTACACGGTGACGTTTGAAAGACCGGATGGAACGTATGCAAACCAATTTGATGAGCCAAACTACTTAGCGGCTTCTTCTGATGGTTCGGGTGGTTATTCTTGGTGGTCTATGTATAATAATGGCTGGTTTAATGGTGTAAAAATTCCGTCTTACAAATTTGATTATGATTGGTTAATTAGCGAAGCGGATTTAGTAAATAAAAAGAATAATGGTGAGTTTGATCAGGTGTGGTTAGTGGCGATTGACCCGAACCAAACCTTTGAAACTATGATGGTGGGTAGGACGGCTTATTGGATTAATGGCACGCCGTACACGCGTAATTGTGATAATTTTATGATTGCTTCAGTGAGTACGGCAAGGCGCGATGCGCAGTTTCATGCGATGGCGCACGCGCAAGAAAATATTATGAAAGGCGCATATGGACTTAGATATGATCCTTATACGGAAAACTCGATTAATATTTCTAGCGCAGAAGATTATATGAATTTAAACCCGTGGGAAAGGTTTATGTTGAATGATTATGCGAACATTGGGACTTTGAATGGCGTAGGAACGGTACACCACCCATTTAACGGAACATATGGTTATGATTATTCCAATACCGCAAACGTAAGAACAACCTATCCGGAATGGCGTGATAAAAGTTTAGAAGAAATGACGGGTGCTGATACAATCGCGAACAACACGGCGTGGATGTCTGAACCATATGCGATTCCAGATTTTAACGAGGGCGGGAAGGAGGATAGGTTTTATATAAGGTTTTGGTTTTATTTGATGCCACATGAAGATGGTTTTACTAGTGATGGGTACTTAAAAAACTGGTGGAAGTATTATTATTCGATGGATTATGTGACGAGCATTACGGCAAGTAAAACGAGTTTCGTAGTGGATGCTGGTGATATATTGGCGTTAGATTATAATCTAAATTTTGTGTCTGGTAAAACCCAATCCGGACGGATTACGGCGGATGATACGAATATTTCGATTTCTAATACAGATGTACTAAGGTTCAAAAATGGCTCTCTTAAAGCTGATAGTTATGGGAGTTCGACGATTACATTGTATCGCGATGGTAAGAGTATTACATTTACTGTTACGGTAGTACCGACGTATTCACTTGCGTTTGATACGAACGGTGGGTCAGAAGTTACCACTCAGACATGCCAGCCGGTAACATCGACGACGGTTTGTACAGTGATGATTCCGGCAACAGAGCCAACAAAAAATGGGTATACATTCTTTGGATATGCTACTTCACAGAATTCTGAGATTGCGACATTTGAAGCTGGCGACGAATATACTTTTCAATTAATGGGACTTAATAGAATGCTTTACGCGATTTTTAGAAATGGTGCAGTGACATGGACTAGCGACAGTCAATATGTAAAAGGTGGTAGTGATACGTTGAAGCTTGCGGTTGATTTTCCGAGAAATGCCTACCAGAGTGCGACGGTTGATGGTAATCTGCTTAGTAGTGCGGACTATACAGTGAGTAGCTCTGCTTCAGAATTTACAATTAAAAATAGTTTCCTAGAATCATTAGCGGATGGAAGTCATACCTTAGCTTTGAATTATGAACGAAATGTAAGTAAAGTGATTACATTTACGGTAGTTTCTTTACCGACATATACACTTAGATATGAGGATGATATCGAACCGATACAAACTTGCCAAGGTACAAGTATGACGGCGACCTGTTCGGTGACGATCCCAGCAGTGGCACCAACAAGAGAGAATTATTATTTCTTCGGCTATGCTTTGACGAGCGGGGTTGAGACGGCCGCTTACCGTGCGGGCGATGTCTTTACGTTTACTACTGACCAAACAGACGTAACGTTATATCCGATTTTTAGAACGGGTGAGTTGACTTGGCAGACTGAACAAGAGCATGAAAAAAACACGGATGTTGAATTAATTGTGAGGATTGATTTTCCAAGATTCGCTTTGATGCAGGTATTAGTTGATGATGAGGCTGTGGATGCGACGAATTATGTGGTATCGACCGGCAGTACAATTATTTTGCTCAAAAAGGTTTATCTAAACTCACTGACAGTTGGTGAGCACACACTAAAAGCGGAGTTTATCAATAGCGCGATAGCCGAAACGATATTCACGATTACTGCAGCCTCTGATCCGGATCCGACACCAATTCCAGGCCCAGCTTCCGATGACGATGAGGAAGACATCAAGGTGCCAGATACTGGGTGTAACACTTCTGGTACAAGTGAAGTTGTTTTGATGGGCACACCAGTTTTGTTTGTAATTATTACAACAATTTATTGCAATAAGCATAAGAAATATAGTAAAATTAGGTTTTAAGGAGGATTATGCAACCAGAAGAAGTAATGATGCAGGCTTACGCCAAACCAAAGAAGGAAGGAAATAAGTTTGGTTTAGTAATCGCAATGGGGATTATGCTTTTTGTGGCAGCGCTGGCTGGTATTGTTTTTGGTGTTTATGAAATGATGATGCGTAATTCTGAAGTTGAAGAAGCAAAGGCTGAGTGCGCGAAGCAAATTGAAGAAGCGAAAGGCACCGGTTGTGGTTCTGGCACTAAGGAAGTCCCGACAATTACCAACGAAGTTGCACAGACGATGATTGAACCATATACGGTTCCGTTTGTTTTTCTTGCAAATATCTTTAATTATGATTTTACGGAAGATGTGAAGATTGAAATTGCATATTTAAACTTAAGGTATGCTGGTGCCGTAATTTCTTCTGTTGATTCCGTTTCTGGTTCCGTAAAGGTTTTATATGATGCTTTGAATACAAAATATAAGGAATTATTTGGTGGTCAGACTGGAATGCCGAGAGGTGATTACACAATTTCTCATGGCGATAGTTTTTCCTACAAAGAAGAGAATGGCCAGAATTATTATGTTGTTAATCCGTACCAAGGTGGCGGTGCGGGATCCGGAATGTTTGATATAGTTAAATCTGCAGAATATGATGAGGATGGTAATGTAATAATCACGGTTTATCATGATGTAGTGAGCGTTTGTGGAACCAAAACTGAGGCTTCGGAAGATGAAGAAGCGGAATATTGTCTTGATTTAAATAAGAATTCGGCAATGATTCATTCAGTTGACGAATACAATATGAAGGAATTGATTGAAAAGTTTGAAAAAGACATTCCTAAGTATAAGATGAAGTTTGTAAAATACAATGGTAAATTTGTTTTGAACGACGTTTCGAAGCTTTAATCACCTGTGCTATAATAAAAAGTATGAAGAAGACGTTTTTAGTCTTAGTTTTAGCTATGAGCTTAATTACTTGCCCAGTTTTTGCTGCCGGCGAGCCAATTACCGAAGCGCAAAAAAAATCGATAGTGACTAATTGTGATTCAATTATTGAAAAATTAAATAGTCTTCAACATGAAGATTCTAGGGCAAGAGTATACCTTGGTAGATATTATGAAACGATTCAAACGAAGTTTATTACGCCGCTAAATGTGAGATTAGCAGAGAATACACTTTCTAGCGATGGATTTGTAAAAAACCAGAATGATTTTAGTAAGGCTAGAGCTAGCTTTATGATTGATTTTGTGGAATCGCAAAAGGCACTGGATGATTTAATTGCAACGGATTGCAAAAATGAACCAGAAAAGTTTTACGAAAAACTTGAGGTGGCAAGGAAAAAACGTGAAGTTGTGGCGAAGGAAGTGAGCAATATTAGGATTCTGATTAAAGATCACGCTAATTTAGTAAAGAAATTAGGAGAGAAGCTATGACAAAAGGTGGAAAGAATTTGATTATCCTAGGTTTAGCTTCAATTGTGGTGGCTGCGACGACGACTGGAATCTCGCTCGCGCTTTATCATAATTCAGGGGACATTTATCTTGATCGTTCGAGACCGGGATTCTTGCCAGACGAAGAGGAAATTGACGAAGATAAGCCGGAAGAGGAATATACTTTTGAAAAAAGTGGCAAGATTACAAAGGACGTAGTGAAAGAATATCTTGAAAAACTACAGGTTGAGATTGATGAAATTGATAAGTTTGAAGCGCCGTTTGATAAGAAGGCGTTGTCTAACGAAAAGCTTGGGATTTAATCTAGGC
>CAZORJ010000013.1:10187-14088 GCA_964582425.1 uncultured Candidatus Saccharibacteria bacterium | reverse complement strand
CTCCATGAAGATATCGACCACGTCGAATGGCCAGAAAAAATCAAAACCATGCAGAAAAACTGGATTGGCCGTTCTGAAGGTGCTGAAATTACCTTTAAGATTAAAGGCAAAAAAGAGACTATTACCGTCTTTACTACCCGCCCAGACACTATCTTTGGTGCTACCTTTATGGTGCTTGCTCCAGAGCATCCATTAATCACTAAGCTCGTAACTAAAGATACCAAAGCCACCGTCGAAGAATACTGCAAGAACGCCATTAAGAAATCCGAAATTGAGCGCCAAGAGAATAAAGAAAAGACCGGTGTCTTTACTGGTTCTTATGCCATCAACCCGGCCACCGGTGAGACAATCCAGATTTGGGTTGCAGACTACGTCTTGTTTGGTTATGGTACTGGTGCCATTATGGCCGTGCCGTCCGGCGACGAACGCGACTTTGAATTTGCAACTAAGTTTAAGCTTCCTATCATTAAAGTCGTTGAACGTCCTGAAGGCATGGAAGATGATTCCCCTTGTTACGTTGGTGAAGGTACCATGGTTAATTCTGGTCCATTCACTGGCCGTCCATCTAGTGAAGTACGCGAAGAAATCAACGACTGGCTCGAACAACAAGGTTACGGCAAGAAAAAAGTTACCTACAAGATGCGTGACTGGCTGATTTCCCGCCAACGCTACTGGGGCTGTCCAATTCCTATCGCTTACGACAAAAACGGCAATCCACACCCAATCCCAGAAGACCAACTTCCAGTGATTATTCCAGAAGTCGACGATTACAAGCCAGATCACACTGGTCGCTCCGCCCTCGCCAAAGCTAAAGACTGGCTCAAAGTCACGATTGATGGCGAAGAGATGACTCGTGAAACCGATACGCTTGATGGCTATGCTTGTTCTTCTTGGTATCTCTGGCGCTATGCATCTCCACACGATAGCGAACACGCCTGGAACCCAGATGCCATCAAATATTGGGGCCAACTCGACTATTATTGTGGTGGCGATCATGCAGTAGCCCACCTCCTCTATGTCCGCTTCTGGTGCAAATTCTTTGCTGACGAAGGCTATTTACCATTCCGCGAACCAATTAAACGCTTACTTTATAATGGTTACATCAACGCACCGGATGGCAAAAAAATGAGTAAATCCAAGGGCAACGTCATTGACCCGCTTGACGTAATTAATGAGGGCTCTGGCGCCGATACACTTCGTACCGACGAAATGTTTATTGGCCCGTATGATCAAGACGCCGCCTGGGACCCACGTTCGGTTGGTGGTGTTTATCGTTTCCTTAATCGCTCATGGAGCCTAGTGTTTGATAAATCTCTTAAACCATCCGCTGAAGGCGACACTACCGTCATCCGTCATAAGACCATCAAAAAAGTTACCGAGGACATCCATCGCTACAGTTTCAACACAGCAGTTGCCGCACTTATGGAATACGTCAATGAGCTCTATAAACTCGGCGCAACTAAAGACGATCAAGTCACTCTCGCCAAACTCTTAAAACCTTTTGCGCCGCATCTCGCTTCCGAAATGCTTGAAAAACTAGACAGCGACGACGTCTGGCCAGTTTGGGACGAGAAATATCTCGCTTCCGACACCGTAGAAGTAGTAGTCCAGATCAACGGCAAGCTTCGCGCTAAACTTGTAATTGATAAAGCCGACCTTGAAGATGAAAATAAAGTCATCGATGCCGCCAAAGCTGATGAAAAAGTTCAAAAATACACCGCAAACGGCATTAAGAAAACCATCTTCGTCAAGAAAGCCAAACTCTTAAACATCGTTGTATAGTTCTAAGGCAACAAAAAAGTACTTTTGGGACCACAAACTCGGCCGAACGGCCTTGAGTGTGTCCCAAAAGTACTTATTTTGTTGACTCTATGACTTTATTGTAGATATTTATAAATTTGTCTATCGTTTTCTCAAGATCATGTTCTGACGCAATTTCTAGTGAAGCTTTACTAAACTTTTTCTGTAGCTCTTTATCAGACAATATCTTATACATACTTTCAGCAATCTCGTCAATCGCACCCGGATTGCACAAGAAGCCATTCTTGTTAGTAATACAAACTTCTGACACAGCTCCAGCATTCACGGCAATCAGTGGTAGCCCAGATGCTGCTGCTTCAATTAATACAATTCCCTGCGTCTCAATTTCACTTGCTGTCGCAAACAAATCGCCAACACGGTAGAGTTCGTAGAGATCTGGCTGTAACACACGACCAAGTATTCTAACAGAGCCGTCAATCCCAAGTTTCTTCACTACGCCTTCGATTCTTAACCTATCCACACCGTCACCGACTACCACTAATTGTGCATTTGGTAACTTTTTTATAACTTTAGCGAATGCGTCTACAATCGAACCAACTTTTTTCTCTGGGTCAACCCTACCAACGTAAACCACGGTTGGAACACCCTTCTTAATGCCATACTTCTCATATATCTCATCTGGCACTTTACCTGGTTTGAAATTCGATAAATCCACGCCATTTGAAACGGCCGCCACCGGTACGCCAAATTCTTTTTCACGAGACAGAATTAAGTTTTCAATTGCCTGCTGAGTCGGCATCGTCACGAAATCACTTTTGCTCTGACGATTATAAAAATACGCCGAAAGCATCGCATCAACCGGCTTCTTCACTAGTTTTGGCATTTTGAGCGGTTCAGTCAGCACTTCCGGTTGGTTATGTTCTGTTGTCACTACCGGCACACCAGTTTTTCTTGCGTATGACACCACCGAAAGCCCAATCGGATCAGATACTTGCACGTGCACCACATCCGGCTTAAACTCATCCATAATTTTACGGATTTCCTTCCGCGGAAAAACCGACACCCTAAAACCGTGTTTATAAAACAAATGTGGCATTTCTTTACCAAACAGCTTCTTTTTAGCTGGCACATCATGAATCTGATCCGGATAAACCTTGGCTTGAATAGATTTCAAACGACATTCCTTCACACCATCCACCATTTTGACCGAATTCTTGCCAGTTCGGCTTGGGCAAATCACAATCACCTCATGACCACGTTTAGTCAGACCCATCGCTAGATTATGCGAAAACACCGCTACCCCATTAATCATCGGATAGTATACGGCTGTAGCAATCAAAACTTTCACTAGAGCTCCTTTGCTTTATCCATTTGCGGATCACGCATTGCATTAATATCTTCGTAGCTTCTCTCAACTTCAACATCTGGCTCAATACCAGAATGGTTAATCGAACGTTCCTTCGGTGTGTACCATTCGGCAGTCGTGACCTTTAACGTACCACCATCAGAAAGATTAAATAATCCTTGCACCACACCTTTACCATAGGTCTTTTCACCCACAATCGTTGCTAAACCGTAATCCTGTAAAGCACCAGCCACAATTTCCGATGCTGAAGCCGTAGAGTCGTTTACTAATACAATCGTCTTCATATTCTTTAGAATCGCTTTACCAGAAGAAGTTTTCGAAGTCGAATCACCATAGTGCTTCGATTTTTGAAGTAACACAGTCTGATTATCTAGCCAAAGACTAAGTAGATCTTGAGCCGCCGAAACATAACCGCCACCATTATTGCGAAGATCAAGAATCACCTTCGTCACGCCTTTCTTTGAAAACTCCTGTGCCATCCTTTGGATATTAGCCCCGGTATCATCATCAAATCTAAGAGTATGGATAATTGCGGTCGAACCATCATATTCTAGATACGCTGACACATTATTGATGGTCTCTCTCTTCATCGTGAACGACAACTCTTTACTATCGCGTACCACCGTCACGGTAACTTCCGTACCAGTTTCACCACGCACTTTGAGAGCAATTTCATCAGATGATAGCGACCAAACTTCTTCACCATCAACTTTAAAGATAATATCGCCAGCACGAATTCCAGCCTTCTCTGCAGGGTTATTTGGCAGTGTACGT
>CAZORJ010000013.1:0-10177 GCA_964582425.1 uncultured Candidatus Saccharibacteria bacterium | reverse complement strand
ACCATCACGAAGCCCCATTTCTACGCCAATGCCGGATCCAACATTGCCATGAAGATCATTGTAAAAACTCTCACTCTTCTCGGCATCCATATAAGTGGTGTAAACGTCGCCAAGCGCATCAACCAGCCCCTTCTTTGCTCCGTTAATCACTTTAGACTTATCAATATCGCCATTATAAGTGACAGCCAATTTATCGTAAACCTCATTTAGGGGCGACCAATCTATCGAATAAGACTTTCTGTTTGATAAGCCCAGATATGGTGCGAAATTACTGAACCAAGTATCAAAATTTAATCCTACAACCAGCCCAACCGCCGCCATCACTGCACCAATAATTATGGCGTTACCAAGACTAGTCTTTCTTTCTTTCCACTCCACTTTCTTCATTACTCAATTATAGCACAGCCACTTTAAAAATAGCTTAACGAACATGAATATAATTGTATTTTCTAGCTTCAGACGCAGACAGGGTTTGAGCGCCAAAATCACCCACATGGTAAGACCCAGTTAACCTACCAGTAGACCACCAGTTATTATACTCTGTGATGTTAACTGAGCCATCGGCATTCACGCTCTCTACCCAGAATACGTGGCCAGTACCAGCATCACCCGGATTACCACTTTGGCCAATCGAACCATAGGATGGATTATGATCAACTCTAAAGCCAGCATTTCTAGCACTTTGTGCCCAGCTCTTGGCATTACCCCACCATGCAATCGCTACCATACCAGCCGTCGCCTCATAGGCTTTCCAACCAGCATAGCTTGTACACTCACAAACGTAACCACCAATATATTGGCCACCATACATCGTATAATACTGGTCCATCTGTGTAGGACAATTTGCCTGCCATGGATAAGTGTTCGCACCAGAATAAACCTGACCCTGACCGAATAGTTCTGGGTGTTCACGTTGGAATTTTTCCTCAGCTGCAATCTTCTCTTGTAATGCTCTCTTGGCCTGCTCTTCATAAGCCGCTGCATCATTTTCGTATTTGATAACAAGTGCCTGCTGCTGCGCACGAGCCGATTCTAGTTGCGCCTTAGAATTCTTTTGCTGCTCTAGAAGCTGTTCAACCCTCGCTTTATCTTCTTCGAGTTTGGCTTTTTGTTCCTTTACCTTTTCTGCCGTCGCAGAAATCTGCTGCTTTACTACTTCATTACGTGCCATTTTTTCAGAAAGATCAGAAATTGAACTAGACCCCGCCAGAATTGTAATTGGCTCAGCGTCACTCTCAAAATGCATATTAATAAGAAGTTCCGCCAAAGCATCCTGCTCTTCTGCTAGTTTTTTCTCAGTCTTTGCAATCTGATCCTTCAAGTCATTTACCTGTGCGACGGTATCAGCAATCTGGCGTCGCATCGCGGCAATTTGGGAACTTAACTCCAATACTTTAAGTTGGAACATATTAGCTGTATTACTAGCCGCTGCCGCATTCTTATTAGCCTGTTCCTCTTTCTCAGCTGCTGCCCGACACTCTGGACTGAGACTACAGGCATATGAAATCGCCTCTGCCTCTTTTACCATCACATAATCCACCAAAAATGGTGTAGCACAAATCACAAATATAATTAGCCCAATTAAGAATTTTTTGGTTGTTTGTTTTGAGATAGTTCTCATACTATCATTATAGCATAAGCGTCAAGCTTTATGCAAGTACTTCGAAACTGCAAGACGTGATGATACTCTACCAATAATTATACCAATACCCACGAAAATTAGGAACATAATAATTAACTTATTTGACTGAAGAATCCCGACGATCTCGTCCACATTGATGCCGTAATTTGATAATCTCGGCGCCAACCACATAAATCCAAAATAACTCGTAGTTGCCGCAATTAAACCAGCAAGTACGCCGCAAAGCTCAGCTTCAACTAGAAATGGTCCTCTAATAAACCTACGATCAGCGCCCACCAGTTTCATCATATAAATCTCCTCACGACGTGAGAAAATCGCCATACGAATCGTGCTAAAGATGATTAGAATTGAAATTACCAAGAATACAACTGCCAAAATAATACCGCCAGTTCTCGCGATTCTCGCCCATGAGGTAATTGTCGCAATTTCGGCTTGGTTCACATCATAAGTTGGCTGCTTCTCGTCATCCAAGTATTTCTGGAACGTTTCGTTAGTCTCAACTAAATCCTTGATACTGTCAAGGTTATCTACGTTGTAGACCTTAATCCGCATCGTCGCTTGCATCTTCGAAATCATTAATTCCTTCATTTCATCATCAAGCACATTAATGATTTCTTCACTATCAGCATTCTCAGCGATAAATTTTTCATATTCTTCCTTTGAATCAGAAGTTACTACGCTCTTAGTATTACTATCCGCGGAAATAATCTCAGTTAAATTATCCAATACTTCACGCGTGGTTACTGGCTTAAAGTAAATCGTAATATCAATTTTATCACGCATCATCTCAGCGGTATTAGTAAGAATTACGCTGGCGACTACAGTGGCAAACAAAATAATCAACGTAATTGCCATTACCACTGTAGCAGCAGAAGAAAGCCAAAAATTACGCGTAAAACCACTGGCACCATATTTAATAATACGGCCTTCCTCACGTAAAGGATGATGTTTGCGAGTCCTTCGCATCGTCTTTAAACCGCTCTTTGCGGCTTTTTTCAGATCCTTCGGCTCTTCCTTTTTTACCTCTTTAATCTTTTTTACTTTTGCTTCCGCCATCATTGAATAATCCTTCTCGGTTTATTTTTTAGTGCGTGTCCTGGGGTTTGAATCAAGTGTTTCGGTAACTTTGGCTGCGGTGTTTCATCAAGTTTATAAATGCCACCGTTCTTCTGGTCGGCTACAATCTTACCATCCTTCATTGTTACTACACGCTTTTGCAACGTATTGACGATTCCCTCATTGTGTGTAGTCACGAGAATAGTTGTGCCAAAATCATTAATCTTCTTTAGTAATTGAATGATTTCCTCGGTCGTAAGCTTATCAAGGTTAGCCGTGGGCTCATCTGCAATTAAAATCTTTGGTTGTCTCGCAACAGAACGCGCAATCGAAACACGTTGTTGTTGACCACCAGATAGCTGCCTTGGGAATTTCTTCGCTTGGTCGGAAAGATCAACTAACTCTAGTACCTTTGGTACAGTTTTACGGATTTCCTTACCGCTCATGCCGGCAATTTCCAGCACAAATGCCACATTTTCGTAAACAGTACGGCGTGGCAAAAGCTTAAAGTCCTGGAAAACAACGCCAAGACGACGACGATAACCCGGAATATGACGCTTCTTTACATAATCAAGATCAATCCCACCAATAATAATCTTTCCAGAATCCGGCATCTCCTCTTTGGTAATCATCTTCATAAGAGTCGACTTACCGGCACCCGATTTACCTACTAAAAACACAAACTCATTCGGCTCGATATGGAGCGACACCGAATCAAGCGCTGGCTTGTGATCGCCAGGATACGTCTTAGTTACGCTATCAAGCAAAATCATAAACTGATTTTACCATAATCATTTTGTTTTTGCAAAATTTAGCGAAATTCCAAGTGAAAAGTGATATTTTTCTCTTCAACGCCATCCGGTTGATAAATACCCACCGGAGTAATTTCAGCGTCAGGGTACTTTTCTTTTACTCCACTAAACACTTCTTGATAAGACTTTTTAGAAGTAATTGTCAAATCTTGCTTGTCCTTAATCTCAAAGCTAGTTGGCACTGGAACCTGGGACTCTAAACCGAGCACCGCGTTTAAATCTAACTCAAATCCAGCAAGATAATCATTTAGTTTGAAATTACGCTTTACGGCATTTTTGAATTCACCAACCACACCTAAGTATTTCTCTCCAACCCAAATCTCCGCCGCGCGTTTACCTTCAAATGGTAAGCATTCAGCCGTTTTTGATTTAAGTGCTTTAAACTCTGGGGTAATATTAAACTTTTTTAGGAATCGTTCGACAAACATCTTTGCCTTATAATACGCATCACCTGTGGTTTTTCTCTCAGCCAATACAAAACCAAGGCTCATCTTTTCAACTGGTACCGATTCTTCGTTCATTCCCCAATCCTTACGGTATACTTTGTTCATTTCAAATAAAGCAAAGTTGTCATAAGGAATCTTTTGGTTTAAGTGAGCCTTATCAAGCAAACTTGGAACAATCGACTGACGCACTAGTTGAAGATCTGGGCTAATCGAGTTCACAATTTTGTAAGAATTCTTAGTGTTTAGACCCGCGTTTTCAAGTAATCTTTCACTCACAAAGCTATAAGTCAGAACTTCATTACAGCCAAATTCACCTAGAATCTGGCGAATTCTCTTTTTTATACCTAGCATCTTATCTGGAGAAGCCGTACCATGAAGCGGCAAAACTGGCGCAATATTATCATAGCCAAGTAGTCTCCCGACCTCTTCGATAATATCTTCTTTTATATGAATATCCGTTCGCCAAACTGGAGCAGTAATGGTTAAATCAGCACCGCCAGTCACACCAAAACCAACATTTGTAAGCGTATTTCTAATTAAATCGTCCGAATACTCAGTACCAAGCAAACCATTAATCTCATTTGTTGTAATTTTTACAACATTCTCTTTTTCTGGCTTTGGATGCGCATCAGAAACCGCAGCTACTTTAAAGCCTTCTTTTAACATTTCAGCACAATTGCTTGCCACAGTTAAAGTTTGGTAGGCCGGTTGACCTTTTGTAAATCTAGTGATGGCTTCAGAGAAAATTCCGTGAGCCATTTGAGTCTTACGTAAGTTATACAAACTGAATGTCGCAGACTCAATAATGATATTGCGAGTATTTTCATCAATCATCGTTGAGGCACCACCCATCGCACCAGCAAGTGCTACCGGCACGTCGTTGCTCGTAATCACAATATCATTCTCATTCATGACGATTTCTTTACCGTCAAGCAGAGTCAGTTTTTCACCATTCTTAGCTAAACGTACAATAATCTTTGGCTCCTTGCTACCACCCACCGCCACAAACTTATCATAATCAAATGCATGTAGCGGCTGCCCCGTTAGAAGCATTAAATAATTAGTAGCATCCACAATCGGATCAACTGGGCGCATACCAGATTTCGCCAAAATCGTGTCCTGCCATGTCAAATACTTCTTTTTAATCTCACCGTGTTTTTCAAGTACCACCGCAGTGTAACGACTACAGATTTCCGGATCGGCAATCTCAATCTTAATATCATTGGTCAATTCTAAATCTGACGACAAAGTTACTTCGTTAAACTTCTGGCCGAGGATTCCAGCAACTTCACGCGCAAAACCAATTAACCCAAATGTATCTGGACGATGAGTTAAAGACTTGTTTTCAATCTCAAGGATTTTATCATTCAGTTCAAATACGTCCGCAAAACTATCACCCGGCTTCGCTTCGTCCGGGTCAATTTCCGCAATTCCCTCATGCATATCACCAAGATCAAGCTCGTCCGGAGCGGCCAGCATGCCATGAGAATCGTACTTTCCTAGCATTTTACGTGTGCCAATTACAAACGGCGCGTCTTCATGCACACTGGCCGGCACTGTAGCACCTGGCGCAATCCAGGCAGCAAGCATTCCTTCACGTACATTGGGCGCACCACAAAGTACTTGCGTTAGCTCCGCTGAACCATCATTCACCATACAAAGAGTAAGATGAGTATTCTCGATTTTTTCAGCAGTTTCAACACGTACAACCTTAATCCCATCATATTTGTGAGACTCGTCAATTACGCCCTCAACTTCAACTAGTCTTGCACCAATTAGACGAATTAATTCCTCATCAGAAACTGGAATCTTGACATATTTTTTGAGCCAATTCAGTGAAATTAACATTTAAAACTCCTTCAAGAAATTAAGGTTGCCAGATTCAAAGTTACGAACATCCTTCAGGCCATAACGAAGCATCACGAGGCGATCAATGCCGCCACCCCATGCAAAACCATGGTATTTAGTTGGATCAATTCCTGCCATTTTTAATACGTTTGGATGGATCATACCACAACCAAGCATCTCCAGGAAGTCACCTTTTTTGCCTCCCAAAGCTTTTGGTTTTTCAATCATAAACTCTAAGCTAGGTTCTGTAAATGGGAAATATCCCGGCTGTGTTCTAATGTTCAACTTTTGCTCATAGTATTTTTCAAAGAATTCGCGGAGAATTCCCAGCATATTACCAAGCGTACAATCTTTCGAGACATACACACCTTCACATTGATAAAAGGTATGTTCGTGTGTCGCGTCGACATCTTCATTACGATAGACACGACCCGGCACCACTACGGCGATTTCTTTACCATCGTCTAAATTGTGTTTATACATTTTTAAAACTCTGTGCTGCATCGTGGAAGTATGAGCTGGTGGGATTAGACCTTCTTCAGTGCGAAATGTATCATAGCCATCACGAGCTGGATGTTCTTTGGCGAAATTCAGGCTATCAAACATATGGAACTCATCATCAAGTTGGCGAGATTCTACTACATCAAATCCCATGAGTTGGTAAATCTCAACTACGCGGTCAAGTTCGGTCATCAAAGGATGTTCAGATCCTTCAAATACTGAATACATAGTCGGAAGTGGTTCATTTGGCGAACATGGCGCGGTGATATCAAGCGGCTTAACCTCCGCATCAAGCATCGCGTCTTCAGCTTCTTTAATTCTGTTTAGAATTTCTGTTTTCTTTGCGTTTAATTCGCGCCCAAATTCTCCGCGCTTTTCAGCTGGGACGTCTTTAATTTTAGCGTACTCCGCATTCAAATCTTTAAGCTCGCGCTTTAATTTCTCCAACTCTTCCATGTAGTATATTATACTACAAAACTACGATTTCTAACATCGGCAAATGAGATTTGGTTTAAGAGAATCACCATTGGGTTTTCTGCAATAATGTTTTCGCTTTCAAAGAAGATTGTGTCCGGTTTTTCAACTACTGGTTGAGTGAATTGATAGCGAGTATTTGGATCGTAATTTGCGATATAGGTGCTATAGTCCATAATATCGAGTAGTGCAATCACGTTCTCTTTCGTTAGACCAGAATACCTTGCGAGAATACCTTCATACGAATTATCAACAGGGTTTTGCTCATAATATTCATCAAGGAATGCAGTCACTGCACCTTTTTCAACCAACCCCATACTTTCAGAAAGAGACTGATCTTCAATAAAGCGCTGATAATTCTTAGCATATTCCCAATCCGGAGTTACTGGAGATGGCGTCTTATTACCAGCTACGCATGTTTGTCCACTTACATAACCAGAGTTCGCAATTGCTTCCGCATTCTGCAGAACATCAATCATGTCACCAACTACCGGAACAGCACCAATCGCTGCATTAGCTAGTGTATCACCAAGCTTCGATCCGGTTTCAGCGTTACCAATTTTAGTTACGCCAGACACGATATTTTGATCCGCAATACCAAATGCCGAAGTACGATTATCGCAATACAAGATATATTTCGCAAGATCGGAATTTTGGTTAATCACCGGTACCTCGACACCGTTATCATTTCTCGTCTCATCCAAAAAGTTATTATGAGCTCCTCTCTTTGAATCCATAGGGAACGGATTAAATGAATCAACATTATTTACTATTTCACCAGGATCCTTTTCCATCGTCGACATATCGGTAATTGAATAAGGATTACAAAACTCGTCACCAACGGCGCCAATAGAATACAAGTATGGACAAGTCTCTTCATATTCATCCCAATTTGGCAACATCGCACTAACTTCAAAGGCCCGAGCAGTAGGGCTAAGCGCAATAATCGAATTTGATACAACAGTACTTGAAGCAGTAACGGTACTCATGAGAGAATTTGCCGACAAAAACGTCATCATTTGTGTCATTAATGTCCCCAGGAACGTATATTTAGACGTTAAATCAAATGGACTCCGGCTCATCCGTTCATACCGCGCATTTTCCGCTATCACCTCCTGTTGCGCCAAAGCAAATTCCGTATACTTTTGCTCATTTGCCAGTGAACCACCATTAGCACGGTGAGTGTTACCGAGATACATATTAGCACCAGAAACCAAAGCATTGCCAAGATCCTCTCCACCTATATTCGATATCAAGTCCCTAGTTAATATCTTAGTTACTATAGGTGTCAAGAACTCAATAGCGCTAGAAATAAGCACAGCCATAGCTGCAGAAGCAGCGACGCCAACAAGAAAATCAGTGACCAAGCCAGCACAACCAACAAGAGATGCGCCAAAAGTAAAGAAAGCAGCAATAAGCGAGCCTAAACAAGCCGCAATCTCACCCACTGCTTGAACCGCGCTAACGGCATTGAGTACCAATTTAGCTAATGAACATGTTTCAAATGCCGCCATGCTCACGCCAATTCCGCCAAAAATTCTTTTAATACTGCCTGATACATTAAATGATTGCACACTTCTATCTTTCGGATTGGCACTTCTTCTTTCATAAATAGCCGCCATACCCTCAGCCTGCATCGCCGTAGTTTCTCTATCTAAGCTACCACCAGTATCAGTTTCACCGTATAAGACATGTTCGTTTTTCTTTGTTTCATTTAAGGTCTGCGCAAGTTCATTCATTGGCGCAGCCTCTCCAAGTCCCGCCTTTGTCTTGTCAACTGTCTCTAGGAAAGAAGTTACTAGACTAATTATTTTTAACGCTTCCGCTGCGGTTACCAATAATGAAACGCCGCCAATAAAATTGACTACCAAACAAGAGTAATTCGCAACTTTTTGTAGGTTACCAACCGAAAAAGTACCACCCGAATAATCATCTGCTATGTCATTTAGTTTCTGTCTAACATCATCCTCGCTATGGATGGAAGTTCTATCAAACGTGTCCGAACCACGTCTAGTAGTACTACCGCTATCGTGCACTTTATCGTCATCGCGCCAACTCGTCTCAGTGTGGTGTCTACCTTCACCATCATCGACTTCAGTTTCATCTATCACCTCGTCAGTCCTACGTACTTCAACGCCACCCTCCCTAACATCATCGGTTCCCTTCGCCATTATATCGAGTGCAACCTTCCTAGTATTTCCATCTTCGGCGGCCTGAACTTTTTCTATATAGTCTTTAAAAAGATTTCTAGTAATCTTGTTTTTATTCAAAAACTTAACTGTTATTTGTCCAAACCAGTTTGATATAGCTCCACGCCAAGTCATCGAACCTTGATTGTAACCATGGAAAAAGTCAGAATTAGTCTCATATAAGTTCTTAAAACTAATCGCATCGCCACCAATCGATCTGGCCGTTGCTTCGTCGGCAGTTACTATCCTCATCGATCCAGTACCATCATCAAACCTTAGGACCGTATGGCCTTGGACATTATCTACTTCAATACCCTGTTTAGCTAATCGCGCCTGTTGCTTTGGAGTAATTTTAAAAGTATCCCCACGGAACAGCGTACCCTTAATCGGATTCTGATATTTACCGCTACCCATCTGCATCTTAAAGAAAGTATCCGAACGCTTATTGGCGGTTACCTGCATCGAATTAAATGCTTCGCGAAACTGTTCCACCAAAGAAAACGGTTGAAATAACTGTGCACCAGCCATCAGACCACCAGTACCAAGAATCAGTGCAATAATAAAACCAATCGGACCTTTACCTTTTAGTTTTTTCTTACCAGAAAGCTTACCTTTTGCCGGCAAAACAGACAAATCACGACCAGCACCGGTATAGAATCCATTAGCTTCATTTGAACGCGCACCGTCAAGGTTATCTTCTGGATTTTTTGGCGCGTCAGAACTAGCGCCTGTCTCAGCAGAACGAAGACTCCTCGCCGCATCAACTTTGGCAGAAGAATCAATCTTCGGAATATCCTTACGTGGTTTAGACCTTTCGTCCATATATAATATATTATATACCACTTATGCTAAAAATGTGTACTATTTTTTAGCAAATGAAGCGCCAATAATAATCAAAGCAAGTAACGCAATCATTATTAAAAAGATAAACACCCAACCAAATCTACCGGTCTTTTTCAAATCCTTTGTATAATCAGTATCCTCGACAAAATCAAGATCTTCTTTGCCGTCGGAAACTTTCTGTGTCTTATTAATCTTCTCGCGAAGATCAGCATTGATCCTTCGTGTTAGCTCATCACGTTCTTGATTATCTTTAGTTACCATTATGCCCATAATATTTTCATTATATCACACCGAAAATATGATATAATAAGGCTAATATCATTTAAGGAGGATATAATGGCAACGAAAAAGCCTAAGGCATCGTCA
>CAZORJ010000012.1:0-14487 GCA_964582425.1 uncultured Candidatus Saccharibacteria bacterium | reverse complement strand
ATGGCGCATGAGATGTCGCACGTGAAAAACTATGATATCAGGGTGTCATTGATTGTATTTGGCCTCGTTTGTGTAATTGGTTTCTTGTCTGATGTTGGATCTAGGATGATGTTTTATGGGAATCGTCGCCGCGATAATGAAGGTAGCCCAGTGGGGATTGTCTTTATTCTTGTGGCATCGATTTTGTCGCCGATTATTGCGACGATTATTCAAATGGCGGTATCGCGTGAGCGTGAATATCTTGCGGATGCATCGGCGGTGAATATTACGCGTCATCCGGATGGAATGATTGACGCTTTAAAAAAGCTTCAGGCACATGGTAGACCTTTGAAGAATCAGAATACGGCTGCGTCTTCAATGTATATTAATGATCCTTTAAGAAAAGGTTTTATTAGTAGTTTACTTAGTACTCACCCACCAATTGAAAAGAGAATTGAGAGGCTAGAACATGGTAAGAAAAACTTCTAAAAAGAGTGATACTTTGAAAAAATCCAAAGAAAATATTTCGCGGAAGCGTTCGTCGCGCCCGTCTTCACGGGGCTCCTCGCTGAGTCCTCGTAGCAACTGCGGATTCCTCCGCAAAGTATTTTCCTGGATTAAAGAAAAGTATCTTCTTATTAAGAATAAGATTGTGAGTCCGGATAGGGTGAAGCTGCATAAGAGCTTTAAACGTTCTTATCGGGAAGATTACCGACGTGAAATTGAAGTGCCAGGTATCACTTATCATGCATTAAAAACATTTAAAGTGATTTTTAAGAACTGGGAACTATTTGTACCGTTACTAATTATTGTCGTCGTAATGGCAATTGTGTTTATTGGTCTTATGAATGAGTCAACCTTCCAGCAATTCCAGCAAGTGCTTAATCAAACAACTGAACAGATGGGTTTTGGTGATATTGGATACATTGCAAAAGCTGGATTGCTATTGATTTCTACTGTGACTACCGGTGGACTTTCGAGTACGGCAAAAGAAACAAATACAATTTTTGGAGTTTTGATTTTCTTAATTATTTGGCTCACTACTATCTTTATTCTGCGTCATAGATTGGCTGGGCACAAAATCAAACTACGTGATGCTTTGTATAATTCATTGACACCAATGATTTCATCGTTCGTAGTGTTTGCAATTGCAGTGATCCAATGCGTCCCAATTTTCTTGCTAGTTATTGTTTACTCGGCGGCAGTGCAGACTGATTTTCTCGCTACGCCGTTTTATGCACTAGTCTTCTTTATTTTTGCCGCAGTAATGATTATTCTTTCTGGGTATTTATTATCGAGCTCTTTGATTGCATTTGTTGCAGTAAGTGCGCCAGGGCTTTATCCGATGCAGGCGATGCATACGGCTTCGGATTTAATGATGGGCCGCAGGGTTAAATTCATCATTAGGATTATTTCGTTAATACTAGTGTTGGTATTAACTTGGGTAATTGTAATGGTGCCATTAATTGCGTTTGATCTTCTCATGAAAAACTTTGAGTGGGCAGCGAGTATTCCATTTGTGCCGGTATGTTTGCTCGTAATGACATGTTTTACGGGTATATATATTACGGCGTATTTATATTTATATTATAGATGGATGCTAGACTATGAAGAAAAGTGATGCAGAAGCAAGAATTATTAAACTCCGCGAACTGATTAATGATTATCGCTATCATTATCATGTGCTTGATGAGTCAATCATGAGTGAAGCGGCGGCGGATTCGTTGAAACACGAACTATCGCAGCTTGAAGCGGAGTTTCCAGAGCTTATTACGCCGGATTCGCCAACTCAGCGAGTGGCGGGGAGGCCACTAGATAAGTTCACAAAAGTGACACATGAAAAACGAATGATTTCGCTGGCCGATGTGTTCTCAAAAGAAGAAGTCTTGGACTGGATTTCTAGAAACGAAAAATTGGTGCCAGGTGGCAAGATTAAAGAATTCTTTACTGATATTAAAATGGATGGGCTTGCATGTGCACTTAAATACCGCGATGGTGTGTTTTACCAGGCAGTGACGCGTGGCGATGGTTTAGTGGGTGAAGATGTAACGCAGAACGTAAGAACGATTGAAAACATTCCGATGCGAATTGATAATACTGGCGAAGTGGAAGTACGCGGTGAAATTATTCTTTACAAGAAAGATTTTGAAGAAATTAACGAAAAGCAGAGAAAAAATGGTGAGCCGGAGTTTGCGAATCCGCGGAATCTCGCGGCTGGCTCAATCCGGCAACTTGATCCGAAAATTGCGGCGAGCCGTCCGCTCAGATTTATTGCTTATGATTTAGTGAAGCCGAATTTGTCGACGCACCACGATGCTTATGAGATGCTAAGAGCGCTTAAATTCCAAACGTCGAATGAAGACAAGGTGTTTAAGGCGAACGAGAAAAAGGAATTATTTGAATATATTGCGGGGCTCGATGAGTACCGTAAAGGTTTGCCGTTTAATACGGATGGCATGGTGATTAAAATCAATGATCGCGTAGTGTATGATGCACTAGGGATTGTGGGTAAGACGCCAAGGGCAGCGGTAGCTTTTAAGTTCCCGGCCGAGGAAGCCACCACAAAGGTACGTGATATTGTGATTTCGGTAGGGCGGACGGGTGCTGCGACGCCGGTTGCGATTTTTGATCCGGTAGAAGTGGCTGGCTCGACCGTACGTCACGCTACATTACATAATGCGGATGAGATTGCTCGACTCGACATTCGGATTGGTGATACGGTAATTATATATAAGGCCGGTGACATTATTCCGCAGGTCAAGGAAGTGCTGGTTTCACTTCGTCCGGAAGGTACGGAGAAGTTTGATTTTGAAAAAGCGCTAGCTAGGCAATATCCGGAATTAAAGTTTGAAAGACCAAATGGAGAAGTAGTGTACCGCGTGGCCGGTGAAACGTCGGATCTCATTCTAAAACGAGCGATTGAATATTATGCGTCGAAGCCAGCGTTAAATATTGATGGTCTAGGTGAGAAAAATGTGGTAGCTTTAGTTGATGCGGGGATCGTAAAATCGATTGCAGATTTATATAGGTTAGATGCTTCGAGGCTTGCTGAACTCGAAAGATTTGGTGAACTATCGGCGGATAATTTAGTATCGGCGATTGAAGCGACCAAAAATGCACCACTTAATAAATTTATTACGGCGCTTGGGATTCGCCATGTGGGGGCACAAACAGCGACAGCACTAGCACGTAAATTCAAATCGCTCGATAAGCTAATGATTGTGACGGAAGACGAACTTTTGGATGTTTCTGATATTGGTGACGTGGTGGCGGAATCGATTTTGGCGTGGTTTTCGGATGAGGAAAATGTGAAGTTGCTTGAGGAATTACGTGGGCTCGGTGTATGGCCACGTGAGGAGAGTGGCGAAAGCTTGCCGCTTGAAGGGAAATCTTATATTGTGACCGGAACGCTTGCTTCGATGGGGCGGGAAGAAGCAGAAGATAAGCTAAGAGCACTTGGTGCGACAGTGACGTCATCCGTGACGAAAAATACGACCGCTTTAATTGTGGGTGAAAAACCAGGGAAAGGTAAGACTGATAAGGCCGACAAACTTGGAATCCCGAGGATGAATGAGGTGGAGTTTTTGAAATTGATAAAACTATAAGCGTATTGACTATATATGCTATATATGATATAATATTAGTATTATGAGTTTTTTGAAGAAAGCAACTGGTTATCTATTTGGTATTTCGTTTTTTGGATTGGCTGTTTTTGGCGTTGCTTATGCAAATGCAACAACTACAGAAATTGAAGAAAGAGAAGAAACAGTAAACTATAGTGTCGAAACGATAAAAGATAATACTCTACGTAAGGGAACCACAAAGGTTAAACAAGAAGGTAAGAATGGTAGTAAAACCGTTACTTATTCTGTAGTCTATAATAGGCAGGGTAAAGAAGTAAATAGGGTTAAAAAGTCGGAAGTTATTAATAAGAAGGCTCAAAACAAAGTTGTTTTAGAAGGTACTTTGGTGCTTTACAAATGTAGTGATGGCACTGAATTCTATACGGTGGCAAAGAGAGATGCGTGCGAGAAAAAAGTTGCATGGCGGAAAGAAAGAGATAGAAGGCTTCAAGAGTGCTATGCGGATAGTGATAAGTTTAACTGTTGGTATGATGAATATCCTGGCACGACTCTTCACTGGAATTATTGGGTTTACACCCCGTCCTATAATTATTATCGTGCTCCGCAAGTTAACCCATATAGATCCGGGGCTATTTGTAGAGATGGATGGAGAAGCAGTGCGACTGGTAGAGGCGCATGCTCTCATCATGGTGGCGTAAGTATGTGGATATAAAAAGCTCCCGCTAGTGCGGGAGTTTATTTAGTGTACACCGCGATTGCGGTTAAACTCCATTTGGATTTTCTTGAACTTTTCGGGATCGCTGGTAAGCTCGTCGACTTGCTTTTGAAATTCTTCGAACTCCTCCTTAAGATAATAAATTTTCTTTGAGGCGTAGCCACCAGGGGCGGATTTTCTTCTTAAGATTTTGCGGACGGCCTCGATGATTTTATCTTCGGTATAATCCGGGTGTAAAGTCTTGTTGTAGTCGTAGGCACGAGCCAGAATTTCATTCAGGTTGAATGAACGGTCGGCGGAGGAAACGATTTTGCCGTAAATACTACGAGGCTCCGGGCGCTCCGATGAAGCGCGGTGGTCTTCCACGGCTTCCGCCATGATTTCGATTTCTCCCGGCATGAAGAGCTTCTTTAACTGTTCATCTTCGCGAAGCATGCGACCAGACCATATATTGTGCGTTTCGTTGTCTACTTCGCGACCGAGGTCGTGATAGGCGGCGATGACATAGACCATATCAATGTCGATGTTTTCAAGCGTGGAAGCAATCCTCATGCTTCGCTCGATGACGTTTTGAATATGGTCGAGGGAATGGCCGGGCATTTTCTCATAACGGGGCAGTATCTTCTTCTCGATATAACTCTTTACCTTTGGGCAAATTTCCAAGTTCATAATATAACCTCCTAATGTGCTTATTAGCTCTAATAGCTTGAGGCATATTATAACATAAAAAATAACCCCTGTCAGGAGTTTGCTTAAATATGAATGGTGATCTCGGCGGGAGTCGAACCCGCATTGTCGGGATGAAAACCCGATGTACTAACCGCTATACTACGAGACCGTACGATTATTATAGCAAAAAACCTTAAAATGTGCAAGCGTACTGGTATTCTATATGGTAGTCTTTTTCTCCGTAAGGAGCCGTCGGATAATAGATAACGTAAGTCTTACTTTCGTCGCAATAACTGGTGATATATTTGGATTCTTTGGTGGTCACATCGCTTTTTGAAAGAAGTAAACGGCGAAGTGCAACTGGTGAGGTGCCGGTGTCACTATACCTTTCAAGTGATTTTTTAAAAGTAGAAGGATTGGATTCGGATAAAGTCGGGTAAAAGGTTTTTTCATAATAATTCGAAGCTAAGCCTTCGATTTTCCAGACGACTTGACGTTCTGGTTTCGAAAAAATGTAGGCAATAACTCCAACCACTACGACTAGCATAGATACTAAAATCACGCCAATAATTACCGTTTGGGCGGTATCACGTTTAATACGATCCACTTTTTTATCGTGAGCGATGCGAGAAGATTGTACGCGGGCACGGGATGCATGAAAAGTTGAACTGACGTTTTTGTTTGCAGTCTTCATAAGTTCATATTACCATAAAAACTTTATTATGATAATATAAATATATGAGTAAGCTTTTTAAACGAACCAAGATTTTGGCGACTATTGGGCCGTCGACAAACTCTGCGGAAAAGATTGAAGAAGTGATCATGGCCGGCGTCAACGGCTGTAGGCTCAACTGTTCACACGGTTCTAATGAAGAACGTGACCAGCAAATTAAATGGATTCGCGAAGCGGCAGAGAAAAAAGGTCGCTCGGTTGCAATTTTGCAAGACCTTCAAGGGCCAAAGATCCGCCTTGGCATGCTAGTTGATAACCATCTTGATCTTCATAAGGGCGACGAGCTGGTGCTTGAAGCTAAAGAGGGCTTTGAGCATGACGGCGGGATGACGGTGCCAGTGCAGTATAATCTTGCTGAGAAAGTAAAGGTTGGTGAACCTCTTTCGATGTTTGACGGCAAAGTTAAAAGCAAGATTATTGAAATTATTTCTGATACGGCAATTCGTGTTGAGATTTTAAATGATGGTTTTATCATGTCGAAGAAGGGGCTTAATCTCCCGGATACTGATTTTGGTGGCGATATTCTTACTCCAAAAGACATTGCTGATATTGAATACGGTGCTAATTGCGATTATGATTACGTTTCGCTGTCATTTGTGCAAAGTGCTGCTGATATCGAAAAACTAAAGCAAATGCTTCTTGCGCTCGGCTCAACCGCAAAAGTCATTGCAAAGATTGAGACCAAAAAGGCTATTGAATCCGATGAACATCTTGAGGAAATCGTAAAGGCGTCTGATGGTATTATGGTTGCTCGCGGTGATATGGCTGTAGAGGCTGGTGCCGAAGTAGTGCCAATTGTACAACGTAAACTTATTGCGATGTGCCGTGCTCACGCTAAACTTTGCATTGTAGCGACCCAAATGCTTTCTTCAATGGTAGATTCGCCAGAGCCAACTAGAGCTGAGGTTTCTGATGTGGCGACTGCAGTAGTACAAGGTGCCGATGTAGTGATGCTTTCAGACGAGACTGCAAACGGTAATTACCCAGTAGAAACTGTGATGGAAATGAAGAAAGTTATTCTATATACTCAGAATCATTCCAGGATTGCTTCGATTTCGAGAGAACCAGAAGGCGATAAAGCGGTTTATGATGCGATTTCGGATGCAGCAGCAAGGCTCGCCGAGAGAATTAATGCAGATGTAATTATTTGCCAGACAGCAACTGGTGCCACAGCCTTTGCTATGGCTGCGCAACGCCCAAATCTTCCGATTGTTTCAGTTACTTCGAATCAGCGTGTAGCAAATCAATTAGCACTGATTTATGCCAACTCTGCATTTGTGCGTCCGTATTCAGATGAATTTGGCTATAAACTCGCCGAAGAGTTAAAAGAGACTGAATATCTTAAGACTAAGGAAGGCGAAAAAGATCTTCTTACCGTGATTGTGTCTGGTGATAAAAACAAATTTGGTTCAGATACAATTAGAGTTCGTAACGTTTAATTGGTGGGCAGAAAGAGGAATATGGATTATAAGACCATTAAGGATATTAAGGTCAAGGATCAGATAGTGCTGGTTCGAGTTGATTATAATGTGCCGATGAAGGACGGGAAGATTACGGATAACCTTCGAATACGTGCGAGTATCCCAACTTTAGAGTATCTTCGCGAAGGTGGGGCTGAAAAGATTATTCTAATTTCTCATTTGGGCCGTCCGGAAGGAAGAGATAAGAGTTTGTCGCTTGCGCCGGTAGCAAAAGAGCTAGCTAAACTGATCAACAACGTTTCGTTTGTAGATGATGTTTCTGGACTAGATGTAGAGGCGGCTGTAGAAGGCTTGAAAAAAGGTGGGATTTTGCTACTTGAGAACCTGAGATTCTTTGAAGGTGAGGAGGCAAATTCAGACGACTTTATTCGTGAGATTATTGATGCGACAGGTGCAGAGGTCTATGTACAGGATGGCTTTGCAGTGGTGCACCGCGCACACGCTTCAACCAACGCGGTAGCAAATCATTTGCCGGTTTATGCTGGTCTACTTCTTGAAAAGGAAATTGTGAACCTTAGCAAGGTTACTGAAGACCCAGCAAGACCACTACTATTAATTATTGGTGGTGCTAAGGTTGACGATAAGCAACCTTTAATTGAAAAGTTTTCAAAGTTTGCTGATCAAATTGTAGTAGGTGGAAAAATTGCAGCGGACGGTTATAAGGCTGAAGGTAAGATTTACGTTGCTGAGGATTTTGATGAGGATAGCGAAGGGAATAAACTTGATGTTGGTCCAGTATCTACTGGCAAAATCGCTGGGTTTATCGCAGACGCCAATACAATTATTTGGAATGGACTAATGGGTAAAGCTGAGGATCCGGCTTATTCGACAGCGTCGACGATTGTGGCTGAGATGATGGGCGAAAAGCTTGGTGCTGAGACGGTAGTTTGCGGTGGTGATACAACCGGTTTTGTTGAAAGTATCCAAAAGGAGCATCCAAACTTGAAGTATTCACTCGTGTCAACTGGTGGTGGTGCGGCACTCGAATTCTTACTGAAAAAAGATTTGCCAGGTATTTCGGTGCTCGAAACAAAATAGTGGACTAAATATTCGTACAGTGATATAATTTGCTCATGAAAAAGGCAAAGACTTATCAGCAGGTGATCGGGGAAACGATTGAGCAAATGCGTCTAGAAAAAGGCTGGACGCAAGGTGATTTGGCCGAAGCAGTTGGGTCAAGTCAGTCCGCGATTCATCGTATTGAAAAAGGGGGCCAAAATATCTCACTTGAAATGGTGAAGAAACTTTCGGAAGCACTAGGAAACCAAATCTTATCTATTAATGACTCGGTTTCACAAAGTTTTCGCATCCGTGGAGGCAAAGAACTTGGTGGTGAAATTACTATCAATACGTCAAAAAACGCAGCAGTAGGGTTACTGTGTGCGGCACTTTTAAACTCAGGCAAAACGGTTTTGCATCGCGTAGCAAGAATCGAAGAAGTATTTAGAATTATTGAAGTTTTGGAGTCAATTGGCGTGAGATGCCATTGGCAAAACCGCCATCGTGATCTCGAGATTATATCACCACGCGAATTGAAATTAGACGAAATGAATATTGAAGCGGCCAGAAAAACGCGGTCTATTATTATGTTTCTTGGACCACTTCTCCACCGTTATAAACAATTTCAAATTCCATATGCTGGTGGTTGTTCTCTCGGTACACGTACGATTGAGCCGCATCTTTTAGCATTAAAATCTTTTGGTTTAAAAGTTGATGCTACGAAGAATAGTGGTTTTTATGAAGTTGAAGTGAATCAGGAAACACTCAATAAATACACCGATCGTTACATTGTATTAACTGAGCGTGGTGATACGGTAACAGAAAACGTATTGATGGCAGCAGCGCTTTCGCCTGGCAAGACGACAATTGTGGGCGCATCGCCAAATTACATGGTGCAAGATATTTGTTTCTTCCTTGAAAAACTTGGTGTGAAGGTTTCTGGCATTGGTACTACGACTTTGGTGGTAAAAGGTCGTTCGCGCATCAATGATGATGTTGAGTATAATGTGTCGGAAGACCCAATTGAAACGATGAGCTTCATTGCGGCAGCACTTGCGACGCATTCGGAAATTAAGATTATTAGAGCGCCGATTGAGTTTCTGGAAATTGAGCTCGAGGTACTAAAAAATATGAATGCCAAGATTGAGAAGTCCGAGGAATACTTATCAGCAAATGGTCGGACGAGACTGGTTGATCTTACAATCAAGAAATCGGAGTTAATCGCACCGATTGATAAGATTCACCCGATGCCATTTCCTGGTCTTAATATTGATAACCTGCCATTCTTCTCAGTAATTGCGGCAACAGCAAAAGGTAGAACCTTGATTCATGACTGGGTGTTTGAAAACCGCGCGGTTTATACAACGGAACTTTCGAATTTAAATGCTAAAGTGGAACTACTTGACGCACATCGAGTTTATATTGAAGGGCCAACTAATTGGCGTCCGGCAGAATTAGTGGCGCCACAAGCGCTTCGTCCAGCCGTAGTAGTATTAATTGGTATGCTGGCGGCTCCTGGCACTTCGATTTTACGTAATGTTTACCCAATTAATCGTGGCTATCAGGACTTTGCGGCGAGACTTCGTCACCTAGGGGCTGACATTGTCCCGTTAACTGGTATATAATAAAACAATGAATTTGATTTTAGATGGATTGAACGCAGCGCAGAAGGAAGCTGTAGAGACGCTTGATGGACCACTTTTGATTTTGGCGGGTGCCGGATCGGGCAAGACTAAAACTTTGACTCACCGCATTGCAAATTTGATTGCGAATGGTGTGAAGCCATCAAATATTCTAGCGGTAACCTTTACTAATAAAGCCGCTAAGGAAATGCGCGATCGTTTGTTTAGAATTTTGACGCCGGATGCACCAAAGGATGCCGATGCACCACGAAATTTTATGCCGTACATGGGGACATTCCATGGGATTTGTGTAAAGATTTTACGCCAAGAAGCTGATGCGGCTGGGCTAGACAAAAACTTCGTGATTTATGATATGGATGATCAGATTTCTTTAGTACGTCGAGTAATGAAGGACTTAGGAATTTCGGATAACAAGGCCTTAAAGCCCAAGTCGATTCAATCGATTATCTCAAGCGAAAAAAATCATGGAAATGGGCCGAGTGATTATAAAGCTAAGGCATTATATCCTAATCAATTTGATATCGCAAAAGTTTTTATCAAATACGAAGAAGAGAAGAAAAAAGCTGGAGCGCTTGATTTTGATGATATTTTGCTAGAGACTTTGGATTTGTTTACAAAAATACCAGAAATTAGAAAGAAATGGCAGGATAAGTTTGAACATATCCTTATTGATGAATACCAAGACACGAATATTATTCAGTATCAGCTAGTGAAGCTTTTAGTTAATAAAAAGCGAAATATTGCAGTGGTGGGCGACGACTGGCAATCGATTTATTCGTGGCGTGGCGCAGATTTTACGAATATTTTACATTTTGAAAGAGATTTTCCAGGCGCAAAGGTAATTAAACTTGAGCAGAACTATCGTTCAACCGGTAATATTCTTACGGCTTCGCAAAAAGTGATTAATAAGAATAAAACCAGGACTGAAAAGACATTATTTACAGAGGCTGGAGCGGGCGATCCAGTTGATATTGAATCGCTTTACGATGAAAATGCGGAGGCGAGCTATGTGGCAATGTCGATTTTGAAGATGCAAAAAGACTATCCGGATTATTCAAGTTTTGCGGTATTATATCGTACTAATGCGCAGTCTTATACGTTTGAAAAAGCATTTATGAATTTACATATTCCATACAAAATTATTGGTGGTGTGAGATTCTATGACCGTAAAGAAGTAAAAGACGTACTTGCGATTTTGAGACTAGTATTAAATGGTCGCGATAAAGTGAGCTTGGAGCGCGTCGCAAATAATGTTTTGTCTGGAATTGGTGAAGTATCGCTAGGAAAGATTCTGCTGGCGATAGATTCGATGCCGGCCGATGTCGATCCACTAAAGGATTTGGATTTACCGGAAGTATTGAACGCGGCGAAGGCAAAGAATGCATTGACGCGACTCGTGAAATTCATTCGTTCTGTAGCAATTGGTGATAACCCGGGTGAGATTGTAAAAAAGGCGGTTGATTATTTTGATTTTCAAACTTTAACTGATGATGGTACGCCAAGTGGTGAAGAGAGAATGCGGAACCTAGAAGTGTTGGCTGGAAATGCCGGTTCATTTGAACATTTAGAAGATTTTCTAACTGAGGCAAGTTTAATGTCGTCGGCTGATGAAAGTACTAAAAAGAATTCGGTGACATTAATGACGCTTCACGCAGCGAAAGGTTTGGAATTTCCGGTAGTATTTATCGTGGGAATGGAAGAAGGATTATTCCCAAGTGCGAGGAGTTCTGAGGATGAGGCTGGACTAGAAGAAGAGAGACGCCTAGCATATGTAGGTATGACTCGTGCAATGAAGAAATTATTCTTAACCTATGCGATTACCAGACGTTCATTTGGGAGTATGAATTATAATATGCCATCCAGGTTTTTAACTGAGATTGGTTACAACCCATATGGTTCGGCTGGCTATAAAGACCAGGATGGTGACGGCTTTACGGATGAAGATTTTGGTGAAGATTACGATCCGTTCCCGGAAGATGTGCCAATTTTTGAATAATGGTATAATAAACTTATGAAGATTTTGTGGACAGATGGAAGTGCATCACCGAACCCAGGCCCGGGTGGTTTTGCAGTGATTGAACAAACAGAAGATGGGGCTAAACCAGTGGTGCTTGGTCGGGATAAAGATACGACTAATATTCGGATGGAAGGGCTCGCTATGATTGCGGCGATAAAATACGCCGGTGACGAGGGGTGTGAAATTCATTCTGATTCAGAGTTCTGGATTAATGTGTTAACAAAATGGGCGCCAACTTGGAAAGAGAACGGTTGGGTTAAAAAAAGCGGACCAATTAAAAACTTAGATATTGTGCAAGAATTATATGAATTGTTTATTTCGTACGATGTTAAAATCGCGTGGATTCGTGGCCATGATGGCACCGAATTGAACGAAATGGCCGACGTTTGGGCGAATAAGGCTCGCGAAGGCGCTGAAATCTGAGACTTCTAGCTTTTCTCTGAAATTATGATATATTATATATATGAAACTATCAGAGGAACTAATTTATCGTGGCTTTAAAGCCGAAACAACCATAGAAAATCCAGCGGACCTCGATTCCAGAGAAAACAAGAAGTTCTATTGGGGTGCTGATCCGTCGGCCGATTCTCTTACAATCGGTAACTTAGCAGCTATCATGATGTGTGCTTGCTTTGTGCGTCATGGTTACGAGCCATATCTTTTGGTTGGTGGTGCTACGGGGCAGATTGGTGACCCGAAGGAAAATGGTGAGCGCGATTTAAAGTCGCTTGAAGAGATTGAACACAATAAGAAGTGTATCCGTGAGCAAATTGAGCGCGTGATTAATGCTGGTGATGGTGATGTGAAAGACCATACTACGCCAGGCCTTAAGATGGTTGATAATTACGATTGGTTTAAGGATATTCATTACTTGGATTTCCTTCGTGAAGTTGGTAAAGCTTTTTCAATGACGCAGCTACTTGACCGTGAATTTGTACAAAATCGTATTGGTGAAGGTGGTTCTGGTATTTCATATGCAGAGTTTTCATACTCATTAATTCAAGGTTATGATTTCTTGTATCTTTATCGCACGTATGGGGTAGCGATGCAGCTTTGTGGCGTCGATCAATTCGGTAACTGTTCGTCTGGTATTCATCTTATTAAAAGACTTGAGAATGGCGAAGCGGATGTTTGGTCTACACCACTCGTAATTGACCCAGTGACTGGTCGTAAGTTTGGTAAGTCAGAGGGGAATGCCGTATGGCTCGCTGCGACTGATAATGGCTCTGGCAACTACACTTCAATCTTTGATTTCTACCAATTTTGGATGAACCAGCCGGATGAATCGGTTGAGTATTTGATTAAAATTTACACTTTGCTAACGAAGGAAGAAATTGAAGACATTTTAGCGCGTCATAAAGAAGCACCAGAAAAACGCATTGCGCAGAAAGCATTGGCGCGCGGTGTAACTGAAGTGGTACATGGTAAAGACAATGCGGCTGCCGTTGAAAATCTTACAACTGTGTTATTTGATAAAAATACTGATTTTAGTGATTTCTCTGCTGATGAGATTACGGAGTTTGCTGCATATCTTCCAGTGGTTTCAAGGGGCACAAACCTAGTGGATGCATTAGTTAATACTGGTTTGGCTGAATCAAAGAAGAAAGCACGTGAGTTTATTACTGGCGGCGCAATTACGATTAATGGTGCAAAAGTAACTGAAGAAATTGATTTGAATCAGACTGCCATCGTGAAAAAAGGTAAGAATAAATTCATAATTGTAAAATGAAATACTTAGCGGTTTTAGGTCGTCAACCGGAAATATCCATCGCAGAGCTTGAAGCGCTGTTTTCTAGTGTAAAAAAGATTTCGAGTAAGCTCGCTACTTTTGAAGCGGATGAGAAACCAAATATTGCTAGACTTGGCGGAAGTTTGAAGCTGGCTGAGCTACTTAATGAAAAGCCACTAGATTACCTTAGAAAGGCGCCAGAGGGAAAAATTACGCTTGGGATTTCGGATTATTCTAGTAAGGCATCCCGAAAAACTGCTACGATTGAAGCTTTGAAGCTCAAGAAGATTTTGGTTCGTCATGGTCGCTCGGTAAGAGTAATGGAAAACAAAGATGCGGTACTCTCAACGGCAACTTCACTTCATAATGGTTTGTCCGGAAAGAACGACCGGAAGTTTGAGTTAATAAAGGTCAATGATGATTGGTACCGCGTGACTAGTGTCCAGGATATTGATGCCTACACTAAGCGCGACCAAGCTCGCCCGGCAAGAGATGCTAAGGTTGGGATGCTTCCACCAAAATTGGCGCAAGTTTTAATTAATCTATGTGGCGATTTACCAGTAGGTTCAAGAGTTCTCGATCCGTTTTGCGGCACTGGAGTAGTGCTTCAAGAAGCGATTCTAATGGGGTATAAAGCATATGGCACCGATATCAGCGAACGGATGATTGAGTATTCAGAGAAGAACCTAAAACATTTTGAGTTTGATGGTTTTACTATAGAGGTTGGTGATGCCACAAGCCATAATTGGCAGGGTGCGATTGATGCGGTGGCCTGTGAGGGGTATCTTGGCAAGCCAATGTCTGCTGTTCCGGCGGAAATTAAGCTAAAAACCGAAAAACAGGAGTGCAAAGCTATAGTAATTGGTTTCTTAAAGAACCTGGTTTCGCAGATTAAATCTGGTACGCCAGTCGTGGTGGCGGTACCAGCGTGGCTTAGA
>CAZORJ010000011.1:0-14971 GCA_964582425.1 uncultured Candidatus Saccharibacteria bacterium | reverse complement strand
CTAAACTTGAAGAAGAAATGTCCGGCATGAACCGCGATGAACGAAAAGAATTCCTGGAAAGCTACGGCGTAAAAGAAGATGCTCTCGGCGAATTAATCAAAGCCGCTTACAAAACCCTCGGTCTCCAATCCTTCCTCACCGCCGGCAAAAAAGAATGCCGTGCCTGGACTATTAAAAAAGGTGCCACTGCCCCTGAGGCCGCCGGCACCATTCATACTGATTTTGAACGTGGCTTCATCGCCGCTCAGATTTGTAACTACGACGACTTAAAAGAACTCGGTTCCGAACAAGCCGTCAAAGCCGCCGGCAAACTCCGCACCGAAGGTAAAACCTACATCATGCAAGACGGCGACGTCGTCGAATTCCGCTTTAACGTTTAATTACAACCCAGTTACACTTGAAATTTCATCAACACCAACTTCCGTGCTAGATGATTCTATGTTGTTTGCATTCACCGTTACGGTTGCACCATTATTGCCAGATTTTCCCCATTCATTCGTACCTGAAGCTAGAATAAAGTAGCCATCTTCATAAAACTCCATATTAACACCGTCTAGCGTGATTGTAGCGGTCGTATTGGTTACAAAGAAGAATGGTACGGTCTGATACTGTTCCGAATCAGATAAAACCGTAAACTTAGAATCCGTCGCCGTAAACGAACCCGTTCCCACCGACGCATCACCAGACATTGATTGGTAAATCATTACCGCCGCATTATCAACATTATTCCGATTGCCAATACCATTAGTTGAGAATTCACAATCATCAATCGTAACAGAATTTTTTCCTTCCACTACCGCAATCTGTGCACCAGTCGAAGTACCGGTCGAACTTGATACTTTTATATCACCAGTCGAATAAATCAGAGGAGAACCGGCCCCAGCCGTCGAAAGCTCCATAGAAACAGCCTCTACCGTACCTTCACCGCGATCCGTCGCGAGTGATGCCGAAGATCCACCCTTCGTTGAAATCTTTGTGTTACTTGCCTTAATTACGCCACTATAAGTCGCGTGAAGCCCCCTAGATCCGTCTTTAGTGGTACTAATCGTTGAGTTTTTAATCGTCACACTACCACTATTCGTTGCCACCACGGCATTTGCACCAGATACCGATGTATTAATTAGTGCACCGTCAATCGTAGCTGTTGATCCTTCCCCTACTACCACAATTGCAGAATTAATCCCATAAAAACTATAGTCGTCTCCTCTACCTTGGAAGTTTTCACTACCAGTTTTATTAATGACCGTTCCACCTTTAATTGTCAACTTACCACCGTTAATCACCAAAAACACCGCCTGATTATCTGTCGCCGATTCATAAGTACCGGAACTGATTGTGGCTTCAATCCCATCCACAACATACGCACCAGCATAAGAAATCGTTTTTCCGTCAATTTTTGTCGTCACAGTCCCACTTGAAAGCTCCGTACTTTCTTCGTCATCGCCATCATCAACTATAGAACTACCGCCACCATTATCACCACCTTCACCGCCATCTTTCTTACCACCATTCATCATCATTGTCGTCACGATCACGGATATTATGATTACTAGAAGCAAAACTCCACTTATCGCAAAAGTTTTCCCTTTTCTTTTATCTCCATCCTCAGGTATAGAAACATCATTGTTATTTGCTTCAGGAGTTAAATCTGGTGTTGGTGTTTCATCAATTGGTTTAGGTGTATCATTATTCATACTTCAATTATACAAGAAACAACCTAAAATAACCTTAAATAATTTCAAACCAGTCTTTTACGACATAATCCGCGCCCGTCACGTCCGCCACAGCTAACATCGGTTGCAATTTCTTATATTTTGGATAATATTTTAAAAATACTTCTGCCCCGAGTCTCATCTTTTTAATTTTTCCTGGCGTAATTGCCGCGAGTCCTCCGCCAAAATCTGTATTCTTGCGGTATTTTACTTCTGTAAAACAGATTCTATCTTGAAAAACCGATATAATATCCACCTCCGAAATCTTCGTTCTAAAGTTTCGTCCAATTATTCTGTGCCCCATGTCAATTAAAAACTGGACCACCGCATCTTCGCCACGATTCCCAATCCTAGTCGTATTCTTTTTTACTGCTTCTTCCATTGTAAACCCTGATATACTCTTACATGGTTCAAACGAAAGCCGATGCTCTGGCGTCAACCCTAACTGATTAATTGCCTCAATGTGTGCCTTGGTCCCATATCCCATATGTTTCTCAAAACCATACCCAGGATATTTCGCACCAAGTTCAATCATATAACTGTCTCTCGCCACTTTTGCAATAATTGACGCTGCCGATACTTCCTTAATCAACGCATCGCCCTTTATCAAAGTCGTTGTGATTCTCTCTAATTCAGTGCCAGCGAGAAAGTTGATATTTCCATCAATTATAACTTTGGAGCATTTAATTTTGTGCCCCTGCATATCTTGCAGTGCTCTTCTTGTCGCAAGTTTTAGAGCTGGCACCATCCCTAGATCATCAAGTTCATACGGCGTCACAAACCCCAACCCCGTCGCCACCGCTCCGCCTAAAATCACCTTGCTAAGTTCCAAGCGTTTCTTAAAAGTTAGCTTCTTTGAGTCATTTAATTCATCCGCCCACTCCGGCAATTCATCCGGCAAAATCACTGCACCAACCACCAGTGGCCCCGCCAAAGGCCCACGTCCAACTTCATCTATCCCAAGGATTGCCATAGGGATATTTTAGTATACTTTATCTAGCCACGCAAACTAACAAAAAAGACCCGTATTAGCGGGTCTCTTTAAAGTCTAATTAAGCTTCTTTTTCGGCTGGAGCTTCTTCAGCTGGTTTTTCTTCAGCTGGGGCTTCTACAACTTCAACTTCCGGAACAGTCACATCATTCACAGATGCGCGATCAAAGTCCTTAGCTGAAAGACGAGCAGACTTACCAGAACGCTCACGAAGGTAGCTGAGGTTATTGCGGCGAACCTTTGAACGCTTGGTTACTTCAATCTTCTCTACGAGTGGTGAATGGATGAGATAAGACTTCTCCACACCAACACCAGAGGTAACCTTACGAACAACGATACGTGCAGTGTGAGATTCTTTGCGATCAACACGAATCACCACGCCTTCAAACGTCTGTAAGCGGAACTTATTGCCTTCCTTAATCTTTTGGGTGACTTTTACGGTATCACCGGAACGAACATCAACAACAGCCTTCTTTTTCTGGGCGTCACCGATTTGCTTTAGAATAGAAAAACTCATATTATACCTTTATATTAAATCAATTATCTGTTATTTTAACACACTTGTTTTATTTTTTCAAGGCCAATTTGATTCGTTCCTCAGTTGGAAGGCTTCTATCAATCTTCTCAAGCGCGAGAGATGCCTCTTTAAGTGTAAACCCAAGTGCCATCAGCGCATCTAGTGCCTCATCATTCACATCATCAGCCGTTTTATACTTCGGCTCCGTCGCCCCATAGTGCGAAGGAATGCCCACTTTATCACGAAGATCCACAATCACACGTTCAGCCGATTTCTTTCCCACTCCAGACGCCTTCGAAATAAAAGCTGCGTCTGCATTAGCAATTGCGTTACGTACTTCCTCTGGCTCCGCCAAAGATAAAATCGCAATCCCCGCCTTCGGTCCAATTCCCTGCACCGAAATCAAAAGCTCAAAGATTTTCTTCGCCATTAAGCTAGAAAAACCATATAATTCCTCAGCATTTTCCCTAATTGAATGATAAGTGAAATATTTTCGCTCCTCGTCTAATACCGCCGCATCAAAATCCAAGGTTGGCACCGTTATCTCATAACCAACTCCCGCTACATCAATAATCAGCGAGTTTCCGAATTTTTCTGTAACTTTACCTCTAATATGCGCAATCATATCTACATTATACCATCAAGTTTAAGGCGTGAGTAATCGCAGCCGCAAGCGCATCCGCCGCATCATCCGGCCTTGGTTTATCCTTAAGTTTTAAATGCACTCGCACCATTTCTTGAACCTGACCCTTCTTGGCCGACCCGTATCCAGTTAAAGTCTTTTTAATCTCATTTGGTGTGTATTCAAACACTGGTAAACCCTTTTGCTCTGCTACTAGTAACACTAATCCTCTCGCCTCAGCCACCGCAATCCCGGTCGTAATGTTCTTTGAAAAGAATAGTTTTTCTACCGATACTGCATCCGGCTTAGTCGTATCGAAGACTTCTTGCAAGGATTCGTATAGCTCCTTCAATCTAGACGGCAACGGCGCCCGTACTTTTGTTGTTATCACACCAAAATCTAGTGCTTTAGCCTCTGTGCGTGATGAAGTTTCAATTAATCCAAATCCACAGATGCCAATACCTGGATCGATACCTAGGATTTTCATTTTACGTACCTAATTAAAGTTTCACGTAAATCTTTGGCCGGAATCACAAATTTATCATGCACCGTAGCTGGACCAATCGCGTGAAGGAATCCAAGCTTCTTTGCTTCCGCGATTCTCTGATCCGCTCTAAACGCCGAGCGGATTTCGCCACCAAGCCCTACCTCACCAAATACCACATATTCTTCACCTAATTTCCTGCCAGCTACTGCTGAAGCAATCGCCATACAAACCGCGAGATCTGCCGCCGAATCATTAATTTTCATTCCGCCCACCACGTTAATAAAGATGTCTTTATCCGACAACTTTAATTTAGTCCGACGCTCAATTACCGCAATCAACAAGTTCAAACGATTAATATCAAACCCAGATGCTGTACGTTTTGGATAGCCAAAGTTAGATGGCGTTGCGAGTGCCTGTATTTCTACTAGAATCGGACGATTCCCTTCAAGTGTCGCGAGAATTATTGAACCATCTGTATTGGTCCGCTCCGCTAGTAATGCCGCCGATGGATTCTGTACTTCTTTTAGACCCGTTTCTCCCATTTCAAAAATCGCCACTTCATTAGTCGAACCAAAACGATTCTTAACGGCACGCACAGTTTTAAAACCACCATAGCGGTCACCTTCAAAGTTTAGTACTACATCCACTAAGTGTTCCAGAACTTTCGGCCCAGCCAAAGTCCCCTCTTTTGTAACATGACCAACAATAATCACAGCCGTATCGGTCGCTTTCGCTGCACGAATAATCAAATTACCGCAGTTTGTCACCTGCGACACGGTTCCTGGTGCCGACGAAATCTCATCCATCGCGAGTGTTTGGATTGAATCCACAATCACTAAATCAAATTCACCAGATTCAATCGTTTTTGCAATATCATTGCCAGAAGTTGAAGACGCAAAGTTAAGTCTATCTGAATTTGCGCCAAGTCTCTCCGCACGAAGCTTCACCTGCCCCGCTGACTCTTCGCCCGAAACATACAAAACATCATGTTTTTTAGCCACTTCTGCACAAATCTGCATCAAGATTGTCGACTTACCAATGCCCGGCTGCCCCGCAAGCAACGACACCGAGCCCATCAGAATCCCGCCGCCAAGCACCACATTAAGATCCGGGAACTCCGTTAAGAGTCTCGCCTTTTTATCGGACGGTACTACAGTTTTTAGCTTCACAAAATCAAGCTTTTTGCCGGTTTGTTTGCCTTTTTCGATGGCCGTTCTTTTATTGGATTCCGGCTCTACTACCTGTTCAACCAGAGAATTCCAAGCATTACAGTTACTACACTGCCCAATCCATTTCGCATATGTCGCACCACATTGCTGACAGACAAACTGACTCCTCACTTTCATACTACTGATTATATCACACTAGTATCTAGGGGCAATTTCGTGCTGGTAAACAGCCGTAAGGTTTTTATGTTCATTGCCCGGATCGGACTTTGCACGTCCCCAAAGTAGCGTTGAAATGTCATAGTTTACGATTTCACCAGGAACCTTAGAATTCTGTCCAGTTGCCGCACCGTGAGTACGATTAAGGAACAAGTTATTCGTGATAATCGCACCATTAATAGTTAACTGTACAGAGTTGGCCCTAAGATTAATATCAGAAGATGTACAAGTATCAAGATCCTCTTCCGCAATCAGAATCGCATTCACAGTTGTTACATTACAGGCAATCGTAATATTTTTACCGTAAATGATTACTTTCGGAATTTGAGCCATATCACTATACGAAGAGCTTTGGTAAGTAATGTTGCCATTAATTAATACATTACCTTTCGCTTTAATGATATGCGTCTTACCATTGTTCGCTACACTCGTATTGATAGTTAGCCCTGCACTAGAGTTATAACGAATCACATTCTTAGGAACATCATTGTTAAGTGCAATCGTAGCAGCTGCCGAATATTCATAAACCTTGCTATCTTCATTTGGCAACGTTCCAACCATTGATTCCTTGTTTGAAACAACCGCCGAAATACCAGAGTTACCAGTGGCCTGCGTGTTACCGCAAATACCTGAAAGCGCCGAATTAGAATAGTTTGCTAAGCTTAGCGGTGTACGATGTGTACAGAATACCGGAGTACTACCTTCATAACTACCACCACCAGCTTGGTTCGATGCGAGACCAGTTGCAGCGCCAGAAGCCATTCCGAATGTCTGACCAAGCGAAACAACACTTTGTTCTGCCCACGAACCAAACACAATCACGCCACCAAGATCACCAACGCCAGCCAAATTATTCTTAGTAGTCACAGCCGTAGTGATTGTGCCACCGGAATAAACGCTACCGCCCCAAACCTCAAAAAGTGGTTTCTTAGCAATCGTGAAACAACGAGACTTTGAAATACGCCACTTATTATTACCATCGGTACTGTTCCAGTTAGTAGCTGCACCGCTGGACGCTGGGAAGCTTGCCACTGCCACACAAAGCTGTGTACCAGCCACCACATCTGGTACCTGCATGAGAAGCTCTAGCTTGTGCTGAGAACCATTCAAATTACCAGTTGAGTTAAGGTCTTCAGTCTTTTCATTTGCAAATTTACAAGTTGAACCGTTGGCAGCTGCGCCAATGAAATAATTACACACATCAGCCGTTCTACCACCACTCCAACCATCATTTTGCGGTTTCTCGGTACCGAGATATATTACAACCTTGCTAATTGCATCGCGCATAATAGTTGCATATTTTTCCCCATCAGAACCATCAGTAGTCTTGTCATTTTTCTTTGGCACCACATCAATTTCGTATTTAATATTCTTTTCCTCACCAGCGTAAATCGTGTCGTCATCGTCCTCCTCAATCTTCAAAGTCGTGTCATAGTTGTATGGCACATACGCATTGGCAGTACTTGTTTTGTCAGTTGTATAAGTATTTGCTACGTTATTATTGCTACCATCTGCCGTAAATGATACCTGGCTTACGGTAGTTTTAGTACGATCGTTCAAGTTAGTCACCGCCGTCTCAGCAAGATTTCTACCAACTTCAGTCACCCTCACTTGATGGTTATTTGAGTTAACTCTTTTCTGAGTTTGACCATTAGCATAAATGAAGTTCTCCGAATAAGCCGAGATAAATCCGCCCGTATCGCTCTTCACTGTGTATGAGTTATTCCAGTTTTTATAAGAAGAGCCTTTATATGCATTAAACATGTTACCGAGTATACTAGCCGTGTTGACACCACTCGTTGGATAAATCGTACCTGCACCATTTAGCCTAAACTTCTGTGGATATACATAATACGCATATTGCAAGATTGGGTTATAAGTTGAACGATAAGTTAAAGTCTGACCCGGCTTAGCATACACGGTCTTTCTAAACTTACGATCACTAGTCGCACCAGATGGATTCTTTACGCGCATATCAAGGAACGCATCACTATATTCATCGTCTTCCATTGTATCAGGTGGGCTAGGTGGATCAGGTGGCTGCGCATTACCAAGAGCAGATGCACAAATTTTAATTACAACGTCACTAGCCACATTTACAACATCGTTAGACGGCTTAAATGTGAGTGTCTCACAAACCACTTGCCCAGGCATCAAAGTAATCGTTTCCTGATATTCAAGGACGCTTGTATTATTAGAAACTCCAGTAAACGTTTCAGTCCCACTCTTTAGTGTTGCACCAGAAATAGTTGAATAATTGGAAGTTCTTGTAACATTATAAGTAGTGCTGCCAATACCAGATGTTCTTCTTAAATAATGTTGGAATGTAATACTACAACCAGCTGTCGTACAGCCACTAATGTTTTGTGTACCATTCGTACTTGTATTTCTCCAACCACTTGTCGTTGTGCCAGAACCAGTAGTCACTTTAGATTGACCTTCAAATGTTGATGGATTAGCATGTGCGCAAGCTGTAGCAGTGGCAGTAGTAGTATTAGAATAAGATCCAAACGGATAGAAAGTAATGTAATAACAAACCGTTTGACCAGGCAAGATAGTTTCAGTAATTGAATTCAAATATGATCCGCCGCTATATATTTTAATAATAGTTCCACTTGAACTCATCGCGTATGGACTTGACGGATTAACGTATTGCGTTGAACCAGAACCACCATTTTGAGAACGATAAACTACATAATTCATCGCCGCAGAGCCTACTACATTTTTAGCCGCTAAATCAAATGTTGCCGTACAGCCGCTATTTAAACAGTTAATATTTAAAGTTTGAGTATTGTTCGTTTCAACATAGCCAGTACTTTTACTATTTGTGCCCGAAGTATTATTTCCTTCAAATACTCGCGCTCTTGCCGCAAATTCGTGCCGCTCATAAACTGCATAAATTGTCGTATTACTATTAAGTGGATTTACGGTATACGTCATATCGGTGTTTGCAGTACGCCCACCAGTCGCACTCGTACCCCACCACTTTTTTGTATATCCAACTAGATTATCAGCAGTAAGCGACGCTGAACTACCAGCAATGACTGTTGTACGTTTATCCGCCATCAAATGCGACAATGAAGTACCGCTTGAATCAACTGCTTTCATTGTAAGTGTTTTTTGGTCTAATTGATAAACCGCATAAATAGTCGTATTCGACGTAAGAGAACCGACTGTATAAGTTCTGTTAGCATCATCCCACCAGCTACTGCTCCAAGTGCTAGTACCCCACTTTACTTTTATATAGTGATAACTTGATAAATTATAAGCCGTCAAAGAAGCCGACGAACCGGAATTCACCTCAACTTCTTGGTTTGGCGCATAACTAGATAATGATTGACCATTCGTATCTATGGCTATCATTGTTAATTTCTTTTTCTGCGGTTTTCTCACGGCCAAAGTAATACTTGCATCCTGAGTATCACAAGAAGATGTATTAGTTGCATTACAACGATTAATGGTAATAGTCCTGGAATAATATGTATAATTATCATCAGATGAAACACTTGCACCACTCTTAAAACTTGCAACATTGATGGAAACTCTCGTACTACCAGGGCTTCCCCAATATCCACCACCAACATAACCACCATAACCAATCGAACCACCGTCATTGTATGCATAAACGTTTGAAGCCGCATCATTGTGAGCAACGCCATTTACAGAAGTACACATCCTATAATAATAACCGTAAACAGTTGTATCACCATCATTAAGATAAATATAAGTACTTGTACCGGTCGACGAGCCTAACCAAATCGCACAACCGTAGCTCCAGTCCGCAGGACGCGTTTTCCAACAGGCCCACTGCACAGAATAAATGCCAGACCTACCTCCACTACTATTAACACAGTTTGCCCAGTCCGGATCGTCCCAGCTCCAGTTATAAGCCTCTACTTCGTTATGTATAGTTAACGCAGCAAAGAACATTACCATCAAAGCAATTACTGCAACCATCAATCGATTCTTTTTAAAATGTTTCATCCTTGCCCCAATCCCTTGCTCGAGTCTACGCCTTCAGCAAGCTCTCTTTCGACTTTAATTTTTGTGTAGCTATCAATTACATCTTGTCTATTTAATTGATATGCAAGAACAATCACGTAATCAGCTGATGAAACAGATTTGAAAAAACCGTCAGCTTCGAGTGCATCATTAAGCATTTCGTTATTGAACTCATCAGAAAAATCAAGTTTTGAAATCTCTTTATCGCGCATTAGTTTTAATCCGTATGCCGACTTATCGTCGTTTACGGCTAAAATAAACTCATCAAAAATCCCTCTTATATTTTTTACATTTTCTGCGCTATCGTGCGATTCAATATAAGCAACTGCTGTTTTATAGTATTCATAACATATGCCAGTGCAATTGCTTTCACCATATTTCAGTGTTTCTGCATTATAAACATAGTTTTCTTGAACGCAATGCACCGCATCGGTAACTTGCCAATAATCTGAACAGGCTGCAAAAATTTCTTCTCCGCCTTCTTCGCCACTCTCCTTGCCACCTTTGTTGTTATTTAAGAGTAATAAAACATTTGTGACCGTTAGACCAACTATCAAAAAGCATAAAATGCCAAGAAGAATTGTTAGGCGTTTTGTGTTTTCTTTTCCACGCGGAACTGCCGCGTCTTTACCTTCCACCATACATCAATCTTAGCATAAACACTAAGACTTTTCAACGTTTTTTCTAAGCCATCCATCGGCTGGACCAGCCGTCATCAAAAGAATTAAATACCCATCATCACGGTATTTTATTAGTTTATTAAACAGTTCATCATCAAGTTCCGCGTGTTCCGCAATCTCAGCATTACTGAGCCCAGCAATCAAATCCTCCGGCGTCAATACTTCAAGGTTTGGATCCTCGCGCGTCAGATACGTTGGAATCCAAAAAATTTTGGTCGCACCAATAAACGCATCTTTGTATCCATCTCGTACTTCGTGCTGACGAGTATTCTGATGCGGCTGATACACCACAATGATACCTTTTTTACCGCGAATCTTTGCCTCATCTTTTGCAACATCTAAAGTTGCAGCAATCTCTTCCGGATGATGCGCGTAATCGGTATAAATACCATCCGCTAATCGTTCGAATCTCCTACCAACACCAGGGAATTCGTCAAGTACCGCCTTGACTTTTTCAGCTTCAACTTCTGGTGCCATGTTTAAAATCGCCGTCATGGCGAGCTCGGCATCGCGCCTTCTGGCTACCCCGGCTAGCCTAAAATCAACATCGCCATCAATCTCATCAATCACGTTTTCACACTGTGCCTTAAACTGCGCAAAAGCTTCCTGATAATCTTCCCTCGTTGGATAAATATCCGGATGGTCGTAAGACACACTTGGAAAAACCGCTAACCACGGGTGGAACATCAAAAAGTTTCTATCATATTCATCTGCTTCATAAATAAAGTATTTGTCCCCCGGCTTATAGCTACCACTTGGTGCAAATCCTAGAGTCGTACCTACAATATAAGCCGCCGGAATTCCCAGTTTTAAAGCCGCAAAAGTAATCATTGAGGTAGTGGTAGTCTTGCCATGCGTGCCGGCCACCGCCACCATTTTTAGATTTAGTTCACGTACTAAATACTCTGTTAATTCGTCACGTTTTGTAACTTTTATGCCCGATTCTCTTGCGTACGTTAGCTCCGGATGATCTTTAGGTAAAGCCGATGTGTGCACAAACCACTCCACGCCATCCTTAATCTTCTCTTTTAGAAACTCGCCGTCTTGTTCGCCGATTTTTACCTCAATTCCGGCCGCTTCAAGCTCCGGCAGAATCATACCTGCATTTTTATCTGAGCCATAAACTTCATGCCCAGCGTGTTTGGCCATCAAAGCTAACGGCCCCATCCCTGTTCCAGAGATACCAGAAATATAGATTTTCATGTTATAATTATACAATGAAAATCGCATCAGAACAAGAAATGCTAGACTTCGGCAAAAGCTTTGCTGCTCAGCTTTCTGTTCCTTCAATCATTGAATTACTGGGTGATGTTGGCACCGGCAAAACCACTTTTACTCGTGGCCTCGCCGAAAGTCTTGGCATCAAAGAACCAGTCACCAGCCCAAGTTTCACGATTTCAAAATCCTATGCTTTTAAAAAAGCTGATAAAGAATGCACACTAGTTCATTATGATTTCTATCGCTTGAAAGACCCTGGCCTCATGGCCGAAGATTTAGAAGAGAGCTTATCAAATCCTAACGCTATCGTAATTGTAGAATGGGCCAACACCGTTGAAAACTTCTTACCTAAAAACCGTACTATTATTGAAATATTATTAAACGACGACGGCACACGTGAGGTAAACGTCAAATGAAAATGTATTTAGACACTTCCACCCCAACCACTATTCTAAAACTGGATGGCAAAGAATACACTTGGGAATCTGGCCGTGACCTTGCCGAAAATCTCTTAAAATTCCTACACGACAAATTAATGGAAAACGGCAAAGATTTTAAAGACCTTACTGAAATTACGTTCATGTCTGGCCCTGGTTCATTTACTGGACTTCGCATTGGCGCCGCCGTTGTCAACACCTTAGCTAGTGAGCTAAACATTCCTCTAAAAAATCACCACGGCGAAACCGTAAAAATCATTTTGCCCGATTATGGCCGTGGTGCTAATATTTCTAAACCAGTGAAATAGTTATTTAATGATTTCGTCAATAATGCCGTAATCTTTAGCTTCTTCGGCACTCATCCAGTTGTCGCGGTCCATGTCTTGGCAAAGATTTCTGCCAGACGCTTCTTTAAGAAGATTCCCTCTTTTAGCATGATTTCCTGGTCCGTAATCTTACCTTCTGTACCAGAAGATGGCTGATGAATCATGATACGCGCATTTGGTAGACAAAACCTTTTACCCTTCGCGCCACATGAAAGCAGCATTGCACCCATTGAAGCTTGAAGCCCAATGCCAATCGTCTCAACATCTGGTTCAATATAATTCATCGTGTCAATAATTGCTAATCCATCATATACTGAACCGCCAGGCGAATTAATATAAAGCTTAATTGGTTTCTTCGGATCTTCGTGTGCAAGATATAGAAGCTGCGCCACTACAAGATTTGCCGTGTGTGAATTCACTTCTTCACCAATAAACACAATGCGGTCATTTAGAAGTCTTGAATAAATATCATACGCTCTTTCACCGCGATTAGTTTCTTCAATAATGGTTGGTACTAAATAGTCATTTGGTTTTTTCATATTACTCCTTTACCAGTTTATATTTACCTTTTTCATATTTAAGTACTGGAATATCACCTTTCTTATAGTTTCCGGCAATGATTTCTTCTGAAAGCAAAGACTCGACTTCGTCTTCAATCTTGCGACGTAGTGGTCTTGCGCCATTCTTCGGATCATAACCTTCCTTAATTAATTGCTCCTTCGCTTTTTCCTCAATCTTTAACCCAATACCTTTAGTTGCTAAACGTTTCTTCAAATCATTAATCAAGTTGTCAAAAATCTTTTCAACGTCTTTTTTAGTTAGTGCATGGAATACTAGAATATTATCAAGACGATTAATTAATTCTGGGCGCATCACCTTTTTCAAAGCCTTCATCGCGTATTCTTTATTCTCTTCATATTCGCGTTCAAGATCTTTTTTGTCCTTAGCGGTCTTAGCCGTAAAACCAAGTTCGCCTTCGCGGTACATATCCGCCGAACCAAGGTTAGAAGTTAAAATCACAATAGTGTTATTAAACTTAATTTTATTGCCTTGCCCATCCGTCAACACGCCATCTTCCAGAATTTGAAGTAATAGATTAAATACATCCGGATGCGCTTTCTCGATTTCATCAAAGAGAATTACCGAATATGGCTTGCGACGTACTGCTTCCGTAAGTTTACCGCCATCATCATAGCCAATGTAACCAGCCGGTGCACCGACGAGTCTAGACACGTTGTGCTTTTCACCGAATTCAGACATATCGATTTTAACGAGCGCATTTTCGCCGCCAAATACTTCTCGCGCAATCACGCGAGCCAGCTCAGTTTTACCGACACCAGTTGGGCCCATAAATAAGAACGAACCAATCGGACGTCTAGAATCCGCAATTCCAGACCTACCGCGACGAATCGCTTTTGCTACGGCCTTAATTGCCTCATCTTGTCCAATAATTGATTGCTTAAAGTGGTCTTCAAGCTCCATCAACATCTTCATTTCGGAACCGTGGACTTTAGAAACTGGAATGCCAGTTTTTAACGAGACTGCCGTCGCCAGATTTTCTTCCGTTAGCACCGGATTCTCCGTTTCTTTTACGCCGGCCTTTTCGAGTTTCTTAATTTCCTGCTCCAACTTTGCAAGCTCAGTTTTATAATTTGCAGCTTTTTCATAATCTTCTTTTTCGGCAGCTTCATTAATTTTATTTTCCAGATTCGATTTTTCAATCTTCATCTTTTTATACTTACTGCCACCTTTTTTATCCGCCGCTACTTTACAAATCGCCGACGCTTCATCAATAATATCAATCACTTTATCCGGCATAAAACGATCGTTAATGTAGCGCTGGCTCATTGTAATCGCAGTTTCTAAAATTTCATCCGGAATCACTACACCATGATGGTTCTCATAGTGTTTCTTAATGCCCTTAAGAATCCTAAGTGTTACCGCCGCCGATGGTTCTTCCACCATCACCGTTTGGAAACGACGCGACAGAGCCTTATCTTTTTCAATAGATTTACGATATTCATCAAGTGTCGTTGCACCAATCAAATTAATCGAATTACGCGCGAGCGCTGGCTTCAAAATGTTAGCCGCATCCATCGATCCTTCCGACGAACCTGCGCCAGAAAGTAAATGAATTTCATCAATGAACAGCAAAATTGACTCATCGCCGGTCGCTTCGTCAATGATTCCTTTGATTCTTTCCTCAAATTCACCACGGAATTTAGTGCCAGCCACCACGGATGATAAATCCACTTGATAAATATGTTTGCCAATTAAATTACCCGGCACTTCGTTATTCACGATGCGCGCCGCGAGCCCCTCCACAATCGCCGTTTTACCCACACCAGCCTCGCCAATGAGAACTGGATTTGATTTTGTACGACGCGAAAGCACTGTAATTACTCTTTCAATCTCGCTTTCACGACCAATCACCGTATCAAGTTTCCCGGCTCTGGCTTCCTCAGTTAAATCTTTACCATAACGATTCAAGAACTTGAGAGGTGTCTTTTTTAAGTATTTCGCCTTCTCGGCTTTCAGCTTTTCGTCCTTAGTTTGTTCTTCTACTAAGTCTTCAATTTCATCAATTAGTTTAT
>CAZORJ010000010.1:0-15108 GCA_964582425.1 uncultured Candidatus Saccharibacteria bacterium | reverse complement strand
TAAAATCTGGAATCGTAAATGCTGCCGTGTAGGCGTCAATGCCAGTCGGATAAGTCCCTAAATAATACGAGTTTAAAAGACGATCACGAAATAGTCCAAGTAGTGCCGAAATCAGTGTAGAGCTCGCCAAAACCACGGCCGCAGCTTTTACCGACATCTTCATATTTGCTAGCTGCACTACAGACTTAAATCGGAACTTTTTCATGTTTATTATTATAACACGTGCTATAATATTTATATGGCTAAAAAGAAAAGAGTGGACGTTATTTTGCCGTCAGATAAACCTCGCACATCAAGCGCGAAAAAGCTAGATGGAGTTAACAAAAAGCCAGCCGAAAACGCTAAAAAAATCACAATTAGCGTTAAGGAAGACGACGCCGAAGTCGTCAAAAAAGAGGCAGAAAAGAAGGTTCAAGCCCCTGAAAAGGCACCTGCCGTTAAAAAGGCAGCCGAACCAAAAGAGGTTAAAGCTGAAACTAAGGAAAAAACTGAAGAAGAGGCATCTGACGAAATGGCAAAGAAGAAAGCTAAAAGAAAAGTTAAAAAATCGACTAAATCGACTAAACCAAAGAACAATTTGGGATTTTTTGCTAGATGGCGCGAAAGGCGCAAGGCAAAAAAAGAGCTTGAATCTCGTCGTAGAGCCGAGGATCTTGCTACTTTACCAAAAGAACCAATTAAGAGGTTCTTCGCCAAACTCCATCCGAAGCGCGTGTTCCGTTGGTGGTTCTCTTGGCGTGGTCAAAAAGCCATTTTCAAGTTTATTGGTACTTGTTTTCTACTACTTGTTATCTTTATTGCTGGTTTATTCCTCTACTACAAGAAAGATCTCGATGAGATTCGCCTTGATGAAATGACGATTTCTGAAACCGTAAATACCTATCTAGACCGTAATGGTATTGTGCTTTGGAAGGATACTGGCAATGAAAACTACCGCCTTATCGTCGATAAAGACGAAATCCCAGAAAAGATGAAACAAGCGACCGTCGCAATTGAGGATAAGAACTTTTACAACCATATCGGGGTAGATTTAATCGGCCTCACGCGTGCCTTCTTTATGACGGTTTCTGGTAAGCAAGTCCAGGGTGGTTCAACCTTAACACAACAGTTGATTAAGCAAGTCTACTTTGCCGATGAAGCTGCTAGCTCAAACCGTGGTGGTATTTCTCGTAAGGTTAAGGAGCTTATTCTCGCAATTGAGCTTGAAAGAATGTATTCAAAAGATGAGATTCTTACGATGTACTTAAACCAGTCACCTTACGGTGGCCGTCGTAACGGCATCGAGTCTGCTGCTCGTACTTATTTCGGTAAATCTGCTAAAGATTTGGATCTTGCGGAGTGTGCTCTGCTCGCCGCTATTCCAAATAACCCAGCCGTATTTAACCCGTACAACCCATACGGTCATGACCAACTGCTTTGGCGTCAACAACACACGCTTGATGTGATGGCAGATCTTGGTTACATCACACGTGAAGAAGCCGAGGAAGCTAAGGCTGTGCCAATTCTTGACCAAATCAAACCAGAATCTAGTCAATATGCTGATATGAAAGCCCCACACTTCGTACTAGAAGTTAAATCACAGCTCGAAGACAAGTATGGGATTTCCACCATGCGTGCCGGCGGTTGGACGATTGTGACTTCTCTTGATTATCGTCTCCAAAAGATTGCCCAGGCTGCCGTAAATACCGGTATGGAAGTCGCTAATAGAACTAACTACACAAATAATATGGCACTAGTTTCAATTGATGTTGAAACCTCGCAAGTTGTCGCTATGGTTGGCTCCGCCGATTTCTTTAACCCGAAGTTTGGTGAGTTGAACGTTACGACCGATTCTTTGATTGAGCCAGGCTCTTCAATTAAGCCAATTCTCGACTATGCTCCGCTATTTATGCAACGTGACGGCATCAACTATGGCCCAGGCACAATTTTAAAGGATGAAAACATCGACAGACTCTATTGTAACAATGCCGTAAGAAACTGTATGACCAACGCAACTAATACATTCTATGGCAATGTCTCAATTCGTTTCTCACTCGGCCACTCTCTTAATATTGCTGCCGTCAAAGCACTATATATTAACGGCATCGATAACTCGTTGAAGATTGCTCACGCACTTGGTGATACTTCATATTGTGAAAACCGTAGCGGCTATGGTCTATCAATCGCAATTGGTTCCGGTTGTGGTGTTCGCATGGTTGAACACGCCAATGCCTATGCTTCACTAGCTCGTGGCGGTTCTTATAAACCACTGACCTACATTCTTGAGGTCAAAAACTCCGCTGGTGACACCATCGAAAAATGGACTGATTCCCCGGCTACTCGTGTCGTTGATGAACAAGTTGCCTACATGGTCTCCAGTATTCTCAATGACCGTGGTGCCCGCTGGGCCAACAGCACTACCGGCTTCTTAATCCCGAACGTTTGGACCGCTACTAAGACTGGTACTACTACCACGGCTAGCTCCACCACCGTTAAGGACTCCCTCATCGAAAGCTATTCACCAGCCCTTTCAACCTTCGTCTGGAACGGTAACGCAGATGGTTCCGGCTTCGCGGTCGGTTCCGGTGATCCGGTCAGGTATGCCGTACAAACCTACATGGAAAGAGCCCATAATGAAATCTATATTCCTGAAGGTAAATACGTCGCTAATACAGGACCAGCACAACCGGCCGGTATCAAGCGTGCGACCGTTAACGGTCAAAACGATATCTGGCCAAGCTGGTACGACCCCAGTAAGAACTCGGGTGTCACTAAGGAAACGTTAGTATTTAACCGCTATAACTACCTCCTCGCGTCCACCTGTACTCCAGAAGCCTTTAAGATTGGCGTCGAAGTTAATAAAGTGATTGACCCAATCACCGAAAAAGAATCTTACAATGTACCAGAACCATATAATAAAGACCAAAGCGACCCTTGTACCTATTCACCACCGTCCGTTTCACTCTCGGTCCTTGGCAACCAAATCATTGCTACCATTAGAAAAGGCAGCTTAAATGTAGTTGGCTACACACTCTGGGTTGATGGCGTCGAAAACAATGCAATTTCGGTCAGCCCAAGCGGCGTAGTGAATGGTTACACTTTGAATGGTACCGAACAATATCTCAAGATTATGATTTCCGATGAAGCAGGTTACACTGCAGTAGCGGACTTACAACTGGATACTGGCGGCGGCGGAGAAGGCGACTAACGCTTTCTGGCCGGTCTCGCAAAGATCATTTTACCGGCAGGGGTCTCGTAGAATTTCACAAATTCTACGATGATTTCCTTGCCGATTTTGTTAGCGGCAGATTCCACTACCACCATGGTGCCATCATTAAGGTGCCCAACACCCTGCCCACGGTTTGAGCCTTTTTCAAGAATTTTAATCTTGATTTTTTCACCTGGCAAAAACTCATTTCTAACCGCGAGTGCGAGCTCATTAATATTAAGAGTTTCGATTTTCTCAGCCTTGGCAACTTTAATCAAATTATAATCAAGCGTCAGAATCGTTCCCTTAGTTTCTTTTGCGATTTTAAGTAGCTCGTTGTCAACTTTTTTAAATTTTTCGCCATCGTCTAAGATTTCGGTGTTAATATTAATCACGCGTTCGAGCTCAGCTACGGTTTCAAGCCCCGCTCTAGCGCGACTACGCTTGTCTGAGTCCTTGCCATCCGCAAGAAGCTGCAGCTCTAGAAGCACGCTTTTTAAGATGATTAAATCACCATCTAAAAATCCGCTTCTCGCGATGTTTAAAATGCGACCATCGATTAATACCGACGTATCGACATAGATTTTTCTCTTCCCACTAAAAGTGGTTTTGTATTTACGTAATACTAAAACGGTAGTCTCGGCTAAAATCGCGAGTACTACAATCAAAATAAATAATTCCATAACAAACTTATATTAACATATTTTGCTATTTAATCAAATCTTCGCCAAAGAAAATCGCATGTTCATGGTTTGCATCAAGCATATCTTGGTACTTCTTTACGAGGTGGCTTTGGCCAAGCACGGACGCTACATCCAGTGCGATGTCATATCTTGAGGCCATATTACGGCGAAGCATTTCAAATGGCGTCGTGGTTGAACCTTCTTCGTTAAAGCCATGTACGCGAAGTCTTCTACGCTCTGTGTAGTTTTCAAGAATGTTTTCAAGAGTTTCCGGGTAGCCATGGAAGTTTGCAATAATCGGAATACCTTCAAGGAACATTTCTTTAAACTGTGCTGGGGAGAGTTTATTATCGGTCGTTCCGATTGCGCGATAAGACAAAGCATTAATGCCGACAAAACGCATCTTTAGTTTCGGGATGTCGACACGCAAAATCTTAATCGCTTCAAGCGTTTCATGTGTAGCGATATCGCCGGCCGCTGTGAAAACAATGTCTGGCTTTTCGTCCGATGCAAAACGGTAAATCGACGCACCCGAATTGTCGAACAAGTATTTAGCATGATGTGAATCAATATAACGTGGGCGTGGTGTCTTATTGAATGTTGTAAGATTTACAACATCCCGTGAATCAAGCATGAAATTAAAGGCTGCCTCAGCTGCTACATCATCAACCGGGAAAATACAGTTCGCAAGACCCGCTGGATGGCTCAGTAAAGTCGAAATTAGTGCTGGCGATTGATGTGTGAATCCATTATGATCCTGACGCCAACAAGTTGAAGTTGAAAGTAAGTTTACGGCCGGCATTGGTTCGCGCCATTTTACAGACTTGGATTGTTTGATGAATTTCATTTGCTGGAGCAACTGTGAAGTAATGACTGGGAAGAACGATTCATAGCTCCCCATCATAGCCTGCTCACCGTTTGAAAGATGTCCAGTCATCACTGAGAATAAAACGTTCTCAGAAAGCATCTCAATGATGCGACCATTCTCGCCCTCCGGCAAGTCCCAACCTCTTCTTACTAAATCGCCCCATGCGCGTTTTTCAACGTTAAAGATGGATTCGAATCTGTTAGAAGTGGTTTCATCTGGCGAGAAGAAATAGAAATACGGGTTGTTAATGAATTGTTGTTTCAGTAGTTCCCCGATTCTCTCGGCTGGCGAGTATAATTCTTTGCCTGGATTCTTTACAAATTCTACGGAGCTCATATCTTCACTCCTTCTTCTTTTGAAAAGAGTTCGTTGAAGCCGTATGAAATTAGCCAACTGTTTAGGACTTCCAGTTCTTCTTTGTTTTTTGCTGGTTCTTTTAATGGGATTTGGTGCGCATTATGATAACGGTTCGGGCCAGTCTCGCCTTTTTCGGTTTCAAGAATGTAAAACGGTGCATCAATATCTTTATGTAGGGCTTCTTGGAAGACTTCCGGGTCACTACCATGAATCCAAACCGGCGTAAACCCAAACCCACGCACGAGTTCGTTTAGTTCTCTTTCGGATCTTCTCGCATAAATCGATGGCGCTGAGATCTTGTAACCATTAAGGTGCAGAATCGGTATAACGCGGCCGTTACGTGGCCCCGAAAGCAAGTCACGAAGATTAAGTGATGCCAGCGCGGTAGCGGTTTCTAGTTCACCATCGCCAATTAAGACTGCCATTACTCTTTCTGGATGTCCTAAAACCCTGCCATAAGCATTTGCGAGCGCATAACCTAGTTCTCCGCCTTCCGTGATTACACCCGGTGTGATTGGGCTGGCATGTGACGGAAAACCATCCGGCCAAGAAAACTTTTTACAAATATAAGCTAGACCATCATAATCAAGAGTGGCTTTTTCGTCAACCTTAGCAAGCTCACCGTCTAAGAACAAATTAGCCTGCAAAGCCGGGAATCCGTGTCCAGGTCCCAACACGAAACTATAATTGGAATTTCCCTTATAAAAACTTTTTAGATTAGCATACGCAACATTAATACCGTGGCAAGTGCCCCAGTGCCCGAGCAAGCGTGGCTTAATATCACCGGCTTCTAGCGGACGTTCCAAAAGAAAATTATCGCGAAGGTATAGTTGAGCTACCGACAAGTAATCGCAAAAACGAATCCTCTTACGGATCCGCTCCAACGTCTTGATGTCAGCATGCCCACTCATACTAATATTATAGCATAAAAACAATAGAATTATTTTTTGCTGTTCGGGTCGAGATAATCCTTAATCTTATTTATTTCATCACGAAGTAAAGCTGCACGTTCGAATTCAAGATTCGCAGCTGCAAGCTGCATTTCGGAACCTAACTGCTTAATAAGGTTCGGTAATTCATCTTTTGGAATGCGCTTAATATCAAGTTTATTCTCAACTTGTTTTTCTGGAATCAGAGCTCGGAGCCCAAGTGAAACGTTCTTCTTAATGGAAGCCGGTGTAATGTTGTGATCTTCGTTGTATTTCTTCTGGATTTCACGGCGACGGTTGGTCTCAGAAATGGCTTTTTCCATGCTTTCCGTGATGTAACTCGCATACATAATGACCTTACCCTCAACGTGACGTGCCGCACGGCCAATCGTTTGAATAAGTGCCGATTCGGAGCGTAAGAACCCTTCTTTATCCGCATCAAGAATTGCGACAAGCGAAACTTCCGGAAGATCCAAACCTTCACGAAGCAGGTTAATACCGACTAGTACATCATAGACGCCCTCGCGAAGGTCCCTCAAAATATCGCCACGCTCCAAAGTATCAACATCGGAGTGGATGTAGGCAGTTTTAACGCCACGCTCTTTTAAGTGGTCGGTTAAATCCTCAGCCATACGCTTTGTTAAGGTCGTAATTAGCGTTCTCTGGCCCTTAGCGATACGCTTATCAATTTCTTCCATCAAATTATCGATTTGGCCTTCTGGGTCTCTTACTTCAATTTCCGGATCAAGCAAACCAGTTGGGCGGATAACTTGTTCAGCCGGCTTTGGTGAATTCTCTAATTCATATTCTCCTGGCGTTGCAGACACGTAGATTGCCTGGTTAACATGCGCCTGGAATTCGCCGTAAGTGAGCGGTCGATTATCGAGCGCACTTGGCAATCTAAAACCATAATCTACTAGAGTCAACTTGCGTGCGTGGTCTCCGTTATACATGCCACGTACTTGTGGTAAAGTCATATGCGACTCATCTACAATTAAAAGAAAATCATCCGGGAAGAAATCCAGTAACGTGCAAGGTGGTTCACCGGCCCGGCGACCTTCTAGGTGGCGTGAGTAGTTTTCGATTCCCTTCACAAAACCAGTTTCTTTTAGCATCTCAAGATCATATTTGGTACGCTGTGACAAACGCTCAGCTTCTAGGTATTTTTCATGCTCTCTAAAGTAGGCTAAACGCTCATCAAACTCTGCTTTAATCGCCACCAAGGCCTTCTCAAGTTGGTCCATCGGTGTAGCATAATGCGTGTTTGGGAAGATATGGATATGCTCCGGCTTTTCGCGTATTTCGAAGGTTAAAGGATCAACGATTTTAACATCCTCAAGTGCATCAAAACCGAATTCAAACCGGTAGGCATACTCACCATTCGCTGGATACAAATCAATTGTGTCGCCCATTACGCGGAAGTTACCGCGCTCGAAAGCGAGGTCGTTGCGATGATATTGCATACCGACAAGTGCACGAATAAACTCGATTTGGCTGAGCGAATTTTTTTCGCTGTCATACCAAACACCCTTTTCACACCAAAGCGGAAGTGACATTTCTTCGTAATGCTCTGGTGAACCAATACCATAAATACAGGAAACTGATGCCACCACGATCACATCGCGGCGCGTCAGCAGTGCTTCCGTAGCGGCGTGACGTAACCGATCAATTTCATCATTAATGGCCGAATCCTTCTCGATGTAGGTGTCAGTTGAAGCAATATAGGCTTCCGGTTGATAATAATCAAAGTAAGACACAAAATAATGCACTTCGTTGTCTGGGAAAAAGTCGCGAAACTCTGAATAAAGCTGGGCAGCTAGAGTCTTATTATGTGCGAGAATAAGAGTTGGTCTTTGAACATTCTGAATCACATTTGCCATCGTGAAAGTTTTACCGGAACCAGTTACACCAAGTAGAGTTTGTTCCTTCACGCCAGACAAAATACCATCCGTGAGCTGTTTAATGGCTCCCGGCTGATCACCAGTCGGCTGGTATTTCGACACTAACTTAAACTTAGGCATAATCTAATTATATCACTCAGCTTGGCGCATCGTTGGGAATGGCACTGCTTCGCGTCCTGGCACGCCTTCAAGCAGCCAGAAGTTGCGTTCAGAGTTGCCCCAACCACAGGCTGGCGGCATACCGTATTCAAGCATTTCGACAAAGTCCATATCAAGCATTTGCGCTTCTTCGTCACCGGCATCACGTGCGGCTTGTTGCTCTTTGAAACGCTCTAATTGGTCCAGTGGATCATTTAATTCAGAGAAGCCGTTCCCCATTTCGGTCCCGGCAATCACCGGATGGAATCTTTCGGTCACTAGTGGGTTTTCGGTTGATTTCTTTGCGAGTGGTGAAAGGCTAAGCGGTTCTTCAATTAGCCAGTATGGGCCAGCTGAAGTCTTGCGGATTAGCTTCCAGACGTGGTCAATTAGATGTGGCGTGGTCATGTCAAAGTCGGATTCAACGCCATTATCCTTCAAGATTTGAATGAGTTGCTCACGGTCTGGATTAAACACATCTACGCCAAACTTTTCGCGGAGCAAATCAGAATATTTGTAGCGTGGCCATTCGCAGTCTAAGTCGATATCAAAGTCGCCGACACGGAATTTCAAGGTGCCCCAAGTTTCCATCGCCACGTATTTGATCATCTCTTCATAAAACTTCATGCCATCTTCGTAGTTCTCGTAAGCGGCATAAGCTTCAAAGGCAATGTGTTCTGGCAAATGTTCATCATCAACACCTTCATTGCGGAAGCGCGGACCGATATCATAGACCTTTTCGAAGCCACCACCAAGTAAACGCTTTAAAGGTAACTCGTGTGAAATACGAAGGTAAAAATCTTCATCCAACGCATTCATATGAGTTGTAAATGGCGTAGCGTCAGCACCACCGGTCGTGTGCTCGAGCACCGGCACAATAATCTCAAAGAAACCAAGCTTATTAATAAAATCGCGTGTAGCTTGCCAGAATTTTGAGCGGCGTACCAGTCTCTCACGGACTTCTGGGTTCACGTTCATATCAACATAGCGACGGCGATAGCGCTCTTCTTTGTTGGTGAATTTCTCTGGGAGAGGGCGAAGCGATTTTGTGAGGAGCCTGACGAAGTTTGAAAACACTGAAATCTCACCAGTCTGCGATTTATCAACTTTACCAGTTACTTCAACAAAATCACCAAGATCAAGCAGCCTGACGTCCTTAGCGCCGAACAAACCTTCCCTGGTTTCACCTTCGGCTTTCATAAAAATCTGGACTTCACCAGAATAATCACGCACTTTTAAAAACACGAGTTTACCGAACGAGCGAATGGCGACAATACGACCAACAACGGTAACTTCTTGGCCCTGTTTTTCATCAAAATGATTAACCACATCAGAAATTTTGGTGTTACGAAAACTCTTCGCTGGGTACGGATCGATGCCCCGCGCTTTAATTTCCTCTAGTTTTTTTAATCTCTCGTTTCGATAATCCTCTAGTAACATACTATATATTATAGCATATTATTTGAGTTCTTCTAGCTTGACCGTCTTACCGTTAAAGTCGAAAGAATCACCGGCTTTTTTGCCTATCACGGCTTTGCCGATTGGCGATTCATTAGAAATCTTACCTTCAAGTGGATTAGCTTCAGTTGCACCTACGAGCGTGTAGGTCACTTTACGTCCACCCATATTCAAAACAAACGTTGAACCAAGCCCGATGCTATCGCGCTTGCTAGCTTTAATGATCTTAGCACTCTTCAAGATATCTTGGATCTCCTGGATACGAGTTTCGGCCATCTTTTGCTCATTGCGAGCAGAGCTATACTCTTCGTTCTCGGACAAATCACCAAAAGCTCTGGCCGTGGCAATCTTCTCCGAGATAACCGGACGGTTCTTGATGAGTTCTTCCAATTCTTTTTCGAGTTCCTTTTTACCTTCAGCAGTTATACTAATGCTCTTCTTAATCATATCTAACAGGCTCCACTTAAACCAATATAGAGTTTACAGGAAAACGGTTATTTAGTCAATATTATAATTCAGATAACTTTACGAGTTTTGACTCGCCAGTTCTACGATCCGTCACCTCAGCAGAATCTTCCGCTAAAGTTTTATCCGAAATCACTATACGGTATGGCATACCCATCAGCTCGGCATCCGCAAATTTTTCGCCTGGGCGAAGATCGCGGTCGTCAAATAAAACTTCATCTTCGTGCCCAACGTAAAACTCTTCTGCACGCTTCAAACCATTCTCGCCAATACCAATTAAATGGTATTTAAATGGTGCAACCGCTTCTGGCCAAACCAGACCCTTATCATCAGCGTATTTTTCAACAATCACGCCCATCACGCGGGACACACCGATACCATAGCAGCCCATATAAACTACCTGTTGAGCATTTTGTTCATCGGAGAACTTCAACCCGAGCGGCTCAGAATATTTGAACTTAAGTTTAAAGATGTTCCCCACTTCAGCGGCGGTAGTAGATGAAAGCTCTTCTTCTTTTACGCCAAGATCGGCCAAAGTTTCTGGGTTTAAGACCTCTTTATTAAGAACTACTGACCTGTCCGCATTATAATAAACATCGTCTTCGCCAACTGGTAGAAATGTTTGGAACTCGTGCGAATACTTCGAGAAAATACCACCAGAAGCAAAGGTTTCAAAAGTATCGTCGCCTAGACCTAAGCGTTCATAAATCTTGTCGTAGGCCTTCTCAACTTCGGCATAGAATCTATCCAAATCTTCTTCAGAAGTATGGAAGCTGTAGAGATCCTTCATTAAGAACTCACGGCCACGCAAGATTCCGGACTTCGCACGGAGCTCATTCCTAAATTTAGTTTGGAACTGGTAAACCGAAAGCGGCAAATCCTTGTAGCTAGAAACATAAGTTTTCATTAAATTCACAATCGGTTCTTCGTGGGTCGGGGCAAGACCTAGTTCCCCACCACTCGCGAGATTGGTTTTAAACCAAATATCAACGGCTTGATCAGAAAACCTGCCGGTCTTTTCCCACGGTTCTGGGTTTTGGAGAGCAGTCATCTGAAGCTCTTCGGCACCGAGCTTATTAAGTTCTTCACGAATAATATTTTTAATCTTTTCAATTACGCGTATACCAAGTGGCAAAAAATCATAAACGCCGGCCATTTCTTTATGAACATACCCTGCACGTGTAAGAAGCGCACCATTCTTAGCCGTTTCATCCTTTGGCGCCTCTCGCAGAGTTTTTACGAAGGTCTTAGATAATCTCATAATAGATTAATTATACCACACCTATAACATAGAGGAGGTAAAAGGCCACACCATTTTTTATCATATGTGTCAAGATACCAGCATAAACTGTACCGGTGATTTCTCTTAGGGCGCAAAGCACAATCGAAAGTGCAAACACATTGATGCCCACGTTCCATTGTAAGTGAATAAGTCCAAACAGCAGTGAAACAACTAATGAAGAAATAATAATTCCCCAAGCGTCAGAAACCTTTTTGTTTAGTTTGTCACGTAGCTTGGTATAGAGCCAACCGCGGAAGATAATCTCCTCAGCAATCGGTGCGACGACTACAAGTGTAATAAACGCTAGAATCCTATCGAATCCCGGCATTAAGGCATTAAAGCCAACGTTTTGGGCTTGTTCGGCGTCAAACCATGGGAATGCAGAAAATAGCGCCACTAAAAGAGCCGCAAGCAGCAACGAAACAATGAAGCCAATCGGTGCGAGACCGACATCGGTCCAAGTTGGCAAATCAATCAAACCTAAATCTTTGCGAATCTCGGCCGGTGAAACCACCTCCTCTTTCTTTTCTTTTTCCTTCTTATGCCCTTTACCCTTTTTCTGGCGATTTTTAATTGCGATTGGGACAAAAACGATAATTAAGAAAGCCAGAATGTAGACTACGGCGAAATAAATCGAATTCCAAAGCGCCGAATCAATTGTTGCCTTACCGAGTAAATTAACCATGATATAAGCAACCACTAACTGTGAAACGAGTACCACGGAAAACACCCAAACACAGAGTGCTAAGATTGATAAAACTGTATTAAGCGCTTTGTGCTTTTTCATTTAGAAAAACCTCATTATATCTAATATTGTTACAATTAACATGATTGTAAGAAGTGCAATAAACGCCCTTGAAACAATCTTTTCTTCCATTTCTTTAGTCAGTTTTTTGCGACGAATCCGATAAATTGCGATGAGTAACCATCTACCACCATCGAGTGCCGGAATCGGCAAAACGTTCATACAAGCTAGTGATACTGAGATTAAACCAGCCAGAAACGCTAAATTAGCTGGTCCGGCCGAAGTAAAGGCTGGGAATAGCACACCAATAATACCAACCGGACCGGACACTGAATCGCCCACGGACTCGATTGCTTCTTGACCGCTTTCTCTTACGTTTGGGTCAATGCTAAAGAGCGAACCAACGCCACGTACTAAGTTCCAGAGCATGACGCCAACACCCTCAAAGGTTTGCGAAGTAATCTGCGCCGTGAGGCCTACACCTACTAATGGTGCCGACCAAGTTGAATATCTCATCACTTGTGAGCTTTCCATTGTAACACCAAGCAAATAATCGCTTCCCTCCGGGTTTAATGTGGCGGTTAATTCCAATGTTTCCGCATCCTTAGCGCATTCACAAGTCTCTTTGTCGCAAGCTAGCTTCTTAATACAGTCTGCATCTAGACCACGCATAATCTGGAACTTGACGGTTTGTCCAGCGCGCGTACCGTCATAATCAGTGATATCGCTGGAATATCTCACCGGATTACCATCAACGGAAAGCACAAAATCACCCTCCTTAATTCCGGCCAAATCAGCCGGCGATCCTTCTGCGACCATTGCGATTTGCACCGGCACCCATTCCATAACGGTATCGTTTGCCATTGTGAATTGGTTATCCAGAAACTCCGGCATACCGGTCCAGGCCAGTATTGTGAAAATCACAATCGCTGTCAGCCAGTTCATCGTCACGCCACCAAGCAAAATCTTGGTCTTTCGCCAAAAACTAGCTCGTCCAAAAGTACCAGTCCTAGTATCAGACGCTGATTCCCCGTCCATCTGGCAAAAACCACCAATTGGCAGCCAGTTCAAACTAAAAACTAACCCTTCGTGTGGCTTGCCCCACTCACTTTTTGGTAGACGCTTCCATTTCTTAGTTTTTGGATTTTTTACCCAAGCAATCGCTTTCGGCGGGAAACCAATGCCAAATTCTAGAACTCTCACACCGTTGCGGCGTGCCATAATAAAGTGGCCAAATTCGTGCAGTGTCACCAAGACCATTAACACCAAAAGCCCAACAATAACGCCTACAAAAATATCCATAAACTTATTATATCACTACTTACCGAAACGACGGTTACGTTTTTCGTATTCTTTTAAGATTTCTTTTATGTCATCAGTACCCATTTCTGGGAAGTATTTCTTGATGAAATAAAATTCCGCGTAAGACGCACGCCAAAGCATAAAACCAGAGATACGTTCCTCGCCACTGGTGCGGACCACCATATCAATATTTGGCACTTCCGGATGATAAAGATGTTTTCTGATCGTCTCCGGCGTGATTTCACCTTCAACTTTGCTTGCAATCGCAGCAGCATCAGCAATTTCCTGTTCGCCGCCATAGTTGAAACAAAAACAAACCGTAATACCAGTGCAATCGGCAGTTAGTTTTTCGGCCTGCTCAATTGTATTCATGAACTTTGGTGAAATGCGGTCTTTCGAGCCAAGAATCAACATGCGGCAGTTATTTTTCTTCAATTTCTCGGCGTACTTTAGAATTCGGGTTTCAGCGAGCTTCAAAATATAACTCACTTCATCTTTAGAACGGCCCCAGTTTTCGGTACTGAACACGTAAAAAGTGATGTATTTGATGCCGGCGTCTTTAGCGCCAATCACAAGCTGCTCAATTGAATCAAGGCCTTTTTTGTGGCCCTCAATGGTTGGGAGCCCACGCTCCTTCGCCCATCTACGATTACCGTCGGCGATTATTCCTAAATGTTCAATCATAATTACAACTTCATAATTTCATCAGACTTGTTCTTGAACTCAGCGTCAATTTTGTCTGAGAATTCCTTAGTGATATCATCAATTTCTTTTTCGGCACGCTTCTTGATGTCTTCGCCCATCTCGGTAGCAACTTTTATAGCCTTGCGCGCATCTTCGCGGACATTGCGAATCGCGACTTTAGCTTGCTCAACTTTGGTAGAAGCATTCTTTACAATCTCCTTACGGCGCTCCTCAGTCAAAGCTGGGATTGGTACGCGGATGACGCGGCCATCGTCGGCTGGATTAAGACCAAGGGATTGGTCGGCACGGATGGCGGCAGAAATAGCCTGAATCGTCGAAGGATCAAACGGAGTAATCACGAGAAGCGTAGCGTCAGCGGCGGTAATGTTAGCAACTTGGTTTAGAGGCATGAATTGCCCGTAAGCTTCCACCTTGATGCCAGAAAGCATGTCTGGATGAGCACGGCCGGTACGCACCTTCTTCATTTCATCGAGAAAGCGCTGGACGACCTCTTCCATCTTCTTACGATCTTCTTTGGTATCAAACATAATAACTCCTTATCTTACTGAACTTATTATAACATATTAGGTTGAAGCAACAAAAAGTACCACTTCGGACACGCGTCGCTTCGGCCCGTCGCCACGGGCGAAGCGCGCTAAATCCTCGCCTTGCCAGGCTCCGGACTGTCCTTAGTGGTACATTTTTGTTGCTTTAAACTACTCGGTTACACCAAGTTCAATACGCTTGAATTGCTTAATAGTGATGTTTTCACCAGTTTTAGCGATTGCTTCCTTGATGAATTGTTCCACCGTCTTGGTATCATCAAGAATATATGGTTGGTTCATGAGAACCTTATCGGCAAATGCTTTCTTCATTTGGCCTTCGAGAATCTTCTCTTTCATATTTTCAGGACCTTTGAAGTTGGCTTCGAGCTCTTTAATTTTAGCTTTGCGAGCTTCTTCTGGGATATCAGCTTCAGAAACATAAAGTGGGTTCATTGAAGCGATTTGCATCGCAATTTGATGAGCGAGAGTTTTGAATTCATCGGTCTTAGCTACAAAAGAAGTTTCACAGTTTACTTCCACGATTGCGCCAAGGCGGCCGTCATG
>CAZORJ010000009.1:0-15380 GCA_964582425.1 uncultured Candidatus Saccharibacteria bacterium | reverse complement strand
CACTCTACGAACTCAGCGGAGCCACGAGAGAGGATGAGCTGAGCGCCTTTGTCGCCACGTTCGATATTCTTAATATAAACCTTGATACGGCTACCAACGGTGTAGTATTCGCCGTCGATTTGCTCGGAGCGAGGGATGATGCCGCTAGCGCGACCGAGGTCGATGCGAACGAGACGTGGTTCTACACGAGAGACGGTACCAGTGACGATTTGGCCGATTTTATCTTCAAATGCGGTAAGGACGGCATCGTTTTCGGCTTCGCGGAGGCGTTGAATCACGACTTGCTTAGCGGTCATGGCAGCAACGCGACCAAAGGTGGTGACTTTGTATTTTTCTTCGACGACATCGCCAACTTTGGCGCCTTTCCCAGCTTCTTTTTGTGGGACTTCGGTAGATGGGTTGTAGGCGAGGCCATCTTCAATAACTTCGCGGGCCACAAACACATCGGCTTCGCCGGTTTTGGTGTTAAGAACGGCGCGGACATTCATGTCGCGATCACCGTTATCTTTACGCCAAGCGGCGGCAATAGCTTGTTCAATAACATTTAAAACTGTCTCTTTTGGGAGACCTTTTTCTTCAGCAATAATATCTACGAGAGAAGACATTTGCTTTAAATCGAGATTTTCCATATTTCCTTTCTGACCTTGGGCCTAAAAATACCGTCTCTTTTCGAGCCGGTCAATTCTGTATAGCTTTATTATAGCAAAGACTTGAAAAAAAGCAATAAGTTTAGTAAAATAGAGGTAGCTGAATATACTTGTAATTAAAGGATTTTATGAATAAAAAAGAAGAAGAGCGGCGTGCCCGGCTTTTAAAATTGAGAGCTGAACGGCTGCCAGATATTAAAAAACAGTTTGAGGAAGCGCAAAATCGCAACTTTAACTCAAACTTCAAACCGGGTGGAAAAGATGAAGCCTTGGTAAAGACTGTAAAGAAAACTGCGACGAAAAAGGCCACGAAGGCGACGAAAGCCGTAAAAGAGCCGACCGCAAAGGAAAAAGCCAAAGAAGAGGCCGAAAAGCGCAAGGTGAACTTGTCGGTGTCCGTAAAGAAGGGCGAGATGGTGCATCACCAGAGAATGTTGTCGCAAGATGTGAACGCGCAGGCGACGCAACATATCATCGGTATTCCAGTGAATAAATCACGTTATAACGGCTACAACGGTGAGCAGATTACAAATGCTAGATTAAAGAACATGCGTCCGGATCCGGATTCGGTGAGAATTATCCCAATTGGCGGTCTTGGTGAATTTGGTATTGGTAAAAACATGACTATTCTCGAGTACAAATCCGAGATGATTGTAGTGGATATGGGCGTGCTGTTTGCCGGTGAAGATTATCCTGGTGTGAATTATTTGATTCCGGATATTAAATATCTTGAGGACAATCGCGAAAAAGTGAAAGCAATTCTGTTTACGCACGCACACCTTGATCACATTGGTGCATGTAGGCATCTACTTCCGCATTTTAACCCACTCACGCCGATTTACGGGACGGATTTTACGGTGGGGATGATTAAAAAACAAATGTCCGAGCTTGAAGATGTGCCAGAGCTAAACTATCAGGTAGTGGATCCGTTTAAACACGAGATTATTAAGGTATCGGAGCATTTTTCGGTGGAGTTTATTCATACACTACACTCCATTCCGGGTAACACTGCGATTGTGGTACGTACACCGTGTGGTCTGATTTACATGTCTGGTGACTGGCGTGCCGAGAGCAATCCGATGGGCGTACAAACAGATTACGAGCGCATTGACGAAATTGTGGCGAAAGAAGGTATTGATCTCATGCTAAACGAGTCTACCAATATCGACTCGCCGGGTAAACATCCGCACTCTGAATATGATGTGGGCGATAGCCTTGGCAAGGTGATGGACCACTACGCCAATGGACGCGTGATTATTTCGTGTTTCTCGTCGCAGATTTCAAGAATTGAGCTCATTTTGAAGGAAGCTGCAGCGCGTGGACGTAAAGTGGCGTTCTCGGGCTTTTCGATGATTAATAACGTTGAAGTGGCGCTTCGTGCAAAGTCCATTAAGGTGCCAAAAGATACGATTGTAAAGATGGAAGACATCATTAAGCTTCCGGATGAAAAGATTTGTATTGTGTGTACAGGTTCGCAGGGCGAGTTAAATGCAGTATTAAATCGTATGGTAACGGGTGCGCATAAATATATTAAGATTAAAGCGACCGACACAATTGTATTCTCGTCTAACCCAATCCCAGGCAATGAGCCACACGTCGTGACGACAGTGGATGGTTTGCTCCGTGAAGGTGCGCAGGTAATTCAAAATGGTAAGACGCATTTAACTAACATTGGGCCACTTCACCTTTCTGGTCACGCCTACTACGAGGACCACGTAGAATTTGTAACAAGACTCCATCCGACGAACTATTTGCCGTATCACGGTGAGTTTTACATGCTTCAGCATAATGCTGAAATGGCAGAGAACGTGGTTGGAATTCCGCACGATAGAATTCTTTTGGCCGACGATGGCGATATCGTGGAACTCACTCCGGAGAAAACAATCCGTAAAGCTGGACGCATTCATGTGGGTAATAAGCTTTATGATGATGCGGATCAACCGGTGCATGAAGCGGTAGTGAAGGATAGAATCCATATTTCACGCGAAGGTATCTTTGTAATTGTGCTGACACTTAACAAAAAGACCGGGCACCTCATGAAGACGCCGGATATTGTGTCTAGAGCATTTATTTATCTAGATAATTCTGAAGAGCTGATTGGCAAGATTCGTCATTATCTTCGCCAAAAGACGGACAAGTCGATTTCGACCGATCCAGAAATGAAGGTTCTAAAAGAAGAGATTAAAGAGGATATCACACATATCTTATTTGATGCAACCGGTCATACGCCGATTGTGATTCCAGTAATCAACAAAGTCTAGTCGTGATATAATACTACTAGATGAGTAGGAGTGTAGCTAAGCCGAAAATGATTTTTGGGCTCGATAGCCTTCGTTTTCTGGCGATTGCTTTAGTGGTGGTTTATCACTGTTTTTCGGGCGTGCTCCCGGGCGGTTTTATTGCAGTTGAAATTTTCTTTGTGCTATCTGGATTTTTGATTGGACAGAAATTGATTCGTGAGAAGAAACGCGCCGGGAAAAAATTCGGGACGTTTAAGGGGTTTTGGAAGTTCTTTGTTAACAGGATTACGAGGTTTTTGCCGGCGCTACTATTTTGCATTATTCTGACTTTGACGCTGGCTTACTTTGCGGATCCGGATATGTTGACGCGAGCGAGACCAAATACTTTGTATGCAGCGACGTTTACAACCAATATCATGTCTATTATTAATGGTACGTCGTATGAAACAGCGCTGATACCGAATCTGTTTAACCAGACGTGGTTTCTTGCACTGGAGCTTCAGCTTTGCTTACTATTTTATGCATTGATGGCGGTTTATTACCGTGTGACGGCGCATTATAAAATGAAGGCGAAGAAACAATACAATACATTTGCCTTGCTTTGTCTGGTGCTGTCGGTTGTTTCGTTTGCATTAATGGGGGTTTATGGTGGATTCTTTGGACTATTTGATAGAGCATATTTTGGGATTGATTCACATGCCGGAGCGTTTCTCGCCGGTGCAGTGCTCGCGATGTATCTAGAACCAAAGACGATTAAAACTCCGAGATCAAAACTGTTTTATAGATTACTGATTTTACTCTCAACGGCTGGATTAGTAACGATGTCGGTGTTTATTAACTTTAAATCGGCCTTTGCGTTCTTCTTGGCTTTGCCATTGTCGACGGTAATTTCGCTGGTGATGATTTTTGCGATTTTGAAATTACAGACCAAGAGAGAATCAAAACTATTAAAGCCGTTTGAATATCTAGGTTCATTGTCATATTTTATTTATCTATTTCACTGGGGATTATTCTTGCTACTACCAAAACTATTTGTGTTTTTGCCGGCAGAGATTGTGCCGTTTCTTGCAATCATCTTCAGCATCATTCTGGCGATACTGACTAAGCATGTGATTATGCCGTTTAGTAAAAAGCACAAGATAATTTTTGCGATTCTATTAATTCTTAGCTTGATTTTGCCGGTAATGTCGTTAATAAAGGCGCCAGACCAGTCTTCGATTGAAGAGAGTTTGGCGGCAGGTGCTGAAGTGGTGGAAGAAAACAAGACGGGTGTGGTAGCGAGCCAAGCGGTGAAGGTGGATTATAGTGGTATCGCGGGAATGGCGAAGGTGTTTACAAATGATACGATGAAATTCTTTGATGCGACGGAAAACTTTGCTAAACCATACCCGGCAGCAGTGATTTATGGTGGCGGTGGTGGCGGCGGCGGCCGTGCGAAGTACAATACGCCAAATTACAGCATTGCATCACGGCTTAGTTCAGCGAGAGTGATGGTGATTGGTGATTCAGTGGTGCTCGGTGCCACTAATGCAATTTATAATACGGTGCCAGGAGCATTTGTGGATGCAATGGGATCAAGGAACATGTATGATGCGATTAACTTAGTGGCGGGTTATCGTGCTGCGAATGGTGGGACTTTGCCGCGCGTTATTGTAATTGGATTAATCACTAATTATTGTTCGTTTGGTACCGGCACACTTCAGCAAATTATGGATGCGGCTGGGCCAGGGCACCAGTTTGTGTTTGTGACCGGGTATCTAAGAGATAGTAATCGTGATGCGCAGAATAACACTTTGCGGTGGGCAGCGAACGCCTATGGTAATGTGAGGGTAGCCGATTGGGTGCCACTCGCGGCCGCAAACCCAAGTTATTTGTATGCGGATGGGATTCATTTGACGCCGGCTGGCCGAACGGCGTATGCAAATTTAGTTAACTCAGCGACGAGGGGATTATAATGAAGGAATTAAAAAAGATTGTCGTAGCGTTCATAGTGATGGCAGTTTTTGTGACGGTTACCTTGTACGAGACCTATTCAATCATTAAAAAAGAATATGAGAGGCAGGTTGAAACGTACAGTACGGTGCGAGAGGATATTAACCTGAACCTCAACATGATTAAGATTGCGGTACAAACTACTGACGAGGAGACTTTTAAAACTAATCTTGAAAAAATGAAGGCTGAATCTAAGAGATTAAATGAACTATCGTTTCTCAATAACCAAATGAGTGGATATAGAACGAGGCTTAGTTATTATCTAGAACTTCTGGAATCCAAAAAAGACTTGTTCCCAGAAATTAAAGAGTTAAAAGCGAAGGTTGATGAGGTGACGAGTTCCGTGAAGGAGAGCTTTAAATCGAGTGGCATTACACGGGATAAGGTACGAGAGCTTAATTCTAAATTTAATAAATTAAAATTCAAAACAGATGGTTTTACAAATGAAAGAGTAAAGATTGTGGCTGATGTAGTGAATGCGTTCCTAGATGAGATGGCAGATGGTGGTAAAACATTGTCGGATTGTATTGACACATGCTATAAAAAACGGATTTCTGAAATCAATGACAATTTAAGTAATAGTATTAAGGCGTTTTCGGATAAAACCGGTAAACTTAATCGTGACATTGAAAAAGAATTTGATCTAAATACTTTAACGGATTTACAATAGTGGGGAAGAAATGATAGTAGGAACAGATAAAAGTTTTAAAGCAGAAGTACTTGAAGCTAAGGGGCTAGTTTTAGTAGATTTTAACGCAGATTGGTGTGGACCATGCCAAATGATGAAACCGGTGGTAGAAGAATTTGGCAAAGAGAATAATGTAAAAATTGTTTCTATTAATGTTGATGACTATGAAGAGTTTTCGGATTCGTATGGAGTCTATACGATCCCGTGTTTAGTTTTGTTTAGTGATGGAAAAGAAATTGCGCGCGAAGAGGGTGTGGTTTCACCGCGAAAATTAAAAAAGATGTTGGAGAAATAAAATGCAAGATTCATATATTTACGATGTAGCAATTATTGGTGCCGGAATGGCAGGGCTCACGGCAGCGATTTATGCAGCGAGAGCAAATAAAAGTGTGATTGTGCTAGAAGGAAAGACTCATGGTGGTCAAATCATTACTTCACATAAAATCGCTAATTATCCAGGGATTCCGAGTGTTTCTGGGGTGGATCTTATGAATAATGTTTACGAGCAGGCAAAGAAGCTCGGTGCGGTGATTGAATATGAAGAAGTGTTAGGAGCTGAACTGGACGGCAAAATAAAAGTTATACATACAGAAGATGACTCGGATATAAAAAGTTTTGATTCTGACGTATATGCGGCATCTGTAATTATTGCAGTAGGTGCGCACGAAAGAAAATTAGGACTAGAAAATGAGGAGACACTCACTGGACACGGTATTTCGTACTGCGCGACTTGTGACGGTGGTTTTTATAAGAACAAACCAGTAGCAGTGGTAGGCGGTGGCAATTCGGCACTTTATGAAGCGATTTATCTTTCGGATATTGCTTCTAAGGTTTATATCGTGCAGCATAGAAGCGTATTCCATGGCGATGCGATTTTGGTTGATAAACTCCGTGAAAAAGAAAACGTTGAGTTTGTGATGGATAGCACGCCGATTAAATATATAGGTGAGAAAAAAGTCGAGGGATTGGTAGTAGAAAACTCGGAACATGAAAGACGAGAATTAGTGGTGGATGGGATTTTCGTAGCGATTGGGCGAGTGCCAGCAACGGAGATCTTTAATGGCCAGATTGAGCTCGAGAATGGCTATATTAAGGCTGATGAAGATTGTCACACTTCGATTAGCGGTGTGTTCGTAGCGGGTGATTGCAGAACGAAGTCGGTTCGCCAGCTGATTACTGCGGCGAGTGACGGTGCGGTGGCAGCCACGGCGGCGGTAGAATACCTTAAATAAGGTGTTATAATAATATCTATGGTTCATGGAGGTAAAATTCGTTCAATTCGGAAGGTGCAAAAGTTTTTTGACGGTGAAATTGATTCTGTTCAAAAATATGATCTTAAAAACGCATCTAGTGCAAACAGTGCGGTAGCGTCAAAAAAATATGGTGTACACCGAATGGACGTGAAACTAAAAGACGGGTCCACCGAGGAGTTAGCTCTTAAGTCTAAATCGCAGAAGACTTTGGTTAATGGAATTTTGTTGTTAACAAAAAAGAATCCAAAACTTAGGCTAGATTTAATTTTGAATCATAAAATTTTTAGTTATAACGATAGCCATCGCCGAGAAATCAGTGTTTACAAGAACATTGACGATAGTTTGAGGGAACATCTCATTAACTACCGCGGCTATTATAAGAATGGTTTAGTTAAAAAATATAACATTATGTTTGATTATCATAACATTAAGAATGAAAAACTTAATGTTAAGACCGCAAAAAGAATTTTGGACACAATTTTAGAGTTCCACATCCGGTATTATAACGATATCGAAAGCGCTAAGAAGATGAATTTAAATATTTATACTCCGAATGATTATAGACGCGCTAAGAAATGTATTTTTAAACTATATGATTCTCGTCATGAAGAAAACGTAAAACTTTATGGTGAGAAAAAAGATCAAGAAATTGTTGAATACATTAATGATATAGACAAAATCATGAAAAAGACGGCTTGGCATCGGACTTTTACGCATAATGATTTTTCTACTAGAAACATTTTTTATGATAAAGATAAGGTTTTGTTTTATGATTTTGAGCTCGCATGTTTCCAGAATCCGGAACACGATCTGATGGAAATGTTTTTCTATGATTTAGAATGCTTTACTGACATAGAGGTGAAGGAGCTAATTAACTATTATAAGGATGGCTTGAGGCATGGTGGAATTGAGATTTCGGATGACGATTTTGCTGAGATGATAAAGTATAATACGTTTGAATTCGTGGTGAACCGTCTTTCGATGACAAAAACAATTAATGATCATGTGCACCTAGACTTCGCGGACGTTAGTATACCAAATTCAGTGCGACTTCTGAAACTAGTGGAGAAGTTGTATGAATAAAGAACTTGAGATTTTGAAGCTCGCGGATTATTCCGAGAAAATAGAAGTGGGTGATGCGTCGTGTTATTTGATTGTAAATAAAAAGCAAACGGAGCATGAATGTATGTTTGGTTTTGCGAAGTTATCAACTGATTTTGATGAGACAAAAAAGATGTTTAACAAGTTGGAGCAGAAGGCAAAGAAGCTTGGATACAAGGAAATCATTGGTCCGATGAATTATGACACTTGGATGTCGTATCGTTGGGCCTTAAATGAGCATGACACAAAGTATTATCCGGATTGTGACAACCCGAAATACTATGTGGATTACGTAGAGAAGCTTGGGTATAAGAAACTCTATACTTATCGTAGCGTGCATATCAAGATTGATAATAAACTTTATTTCATGGGTAGATTTCTTAGCGCCAAGAAAAAAGCAGAGGGTTTTAGATTTGAATTTGTTAGTGGCGAGAAAGCTTATGGCAAGGTAAAAGAGATTTTTGATATCTCAGTAGATGCATTTAATGACGCGTATTTGTATTCGCCGATTCCGTTTGAAGTATTCGAGAAAATATATCTTCCGTGGGTGAAAAAGATTGATGATGTGGCGGTATATATGGTTTATCGGGGCAATGAGCCGGTAGCGTTTGAGATGGGATATCTAAACCCATACAATAAGAACGAGTTTATTGTAAAAACAATTGCGATTAAAAAGGCTTATCAAGGCTGTAAGCTTTCGCTGGCTCTATTATATCTTGGTTGTAAGCATGTTAAGAGGCTTGGACTAAATGAGGTAGTTTATCATTTTCAATGTGAACAAAAGAAGAGTTTTAAGCGTTTTGATGGTGATATTGAATCTAGAGAAAAGAAATACGCGATGTTTAAGAAGGATCTAGCATGAGATGTAAGAGATGTATTAATGATGAGAGCGTGAGAAATCTTTCATTTGATAAAAATAGGATTTGTAATTATTGCCGTGAGTACGACAAAATAAAAGCAGAAGTGACAGATTATAAGAAACTCGAAGAGCTGTTTCAATCGCGCATTAAAAAGGTGAAAGGAAAACACGAATATGATGCGGTGGTTGGGATTTCTGGCGGGAAAGACAGTGTTTTTGTTTTGGACCAATTGGTAAAGAAATACCATTTGAAGGTTAAGGCTTTTACGATGAACAATGGATTTTTAACCGATGCGGCCAAGAAAAACATTAATCATTTAGTGAGTGATTATGGAGTTGAGCATGAATATATCAATTATGAGCAGGAACTACTACAAAGAGTTTATCATTATTCGATGAAACACTTTTTGGTGCCGTGTATTGCGTGTTCGTATGTGGGATACGCTTCAATGATTGGGTATGCAAGTAAGGCTGATGCAGGTATGTGCGTACACGGCAGATCACCAGAGCAAATGTTTCGATATTATGACAAAGATATGTTTAGTGTTTTTGTAAAACTAGGATTAAAGGATATTGATCAGATTGATTTGGACGAAGAATACACTAAGCTTTTTCAAGAATTAGAAGCCAAGGCCGATAAAGGTCTTTTCGAAGAAATCAGAAAAGCAGCACTAGGAGATTTAGATAAAGGTAATTTTCGTGAGTTCGTGCCGTATTTCTTATATCACGATTACAATGAGGCGGAGATTGTGGATTATCTGATTAATAATACGAAATGGCGTCCGCCAAAAACGTACAACCATTACGATTGTAAGGTCCAGCAAGCAGCGAAATATATTTACCAATGCGCGGAGGGGCGACCGCATATTCTGCCGGAATTAAGTGTACTGGTAAGAATGGGAAAGTTAACGCGGGAAGAGGCTCTAAAGAAGTTGGACGAAGCGGTGATAAAGGAAAAACCGAAGGAAAAACTGAAGGAACTGTGTGATTATGCCGGCGTGAATCAAACTGCGGTGCTTACAAAAGCTAAGATTTATAATAAAATAATAAATAGATGAGATACTTTTTGAAATATTGTTATTACGTTGTGGTGGGGGCAATATTCGCGGTAATCCTCAGCGCTCTGATTGGTGCGATGAAGTGGGAACTAATCCCGATTTTGATTATCAACGTTTTTTTGATTCGGCTGCTAGACGACTGTTTTGATTATATTAAGGATAAGAAAAGGCCGGGCAAGCAGATTCTAAAAAAGAAGGAATTATACATTGCGACAGTCATTTTGGCGTTAGCTTTTTTGGCGCTAAATACCATCTTCTTTTCATGGTGGGGGTTGTTTTCGCTACTATTATTGATATATATGGTGGTAGAAAACAAACACGAGACTTTGAAAATCTTTTTTGTGAGCGTTGCCTCAATGTATTATATTGGTGCATATAGACTGCTTAATAGTGTTCCGATTATTGTGTATCTGCTTTTGATGGTGATACTATCCGCGGGCTTTTACTTTTATAAAAGGAGTAAAAGAAAATGATTTATAAGTATTCTGATGTAATTGTGCCAGCAAAAAAGGTGGGCGGAAAGGCCTATAACCTTTCGCATCTCAGCCGCGTTGAGGGTATTACGGTGCCGAAGTGGATTTGTCTTTCGACGGATGTGTTTTTTGAGTTTTTAGGCGATAGACTAGATGAGTATAAAAAACTCCTGGATAATTATTCACCAAGGAAGCGTGAAAAGATAATTGAGCTGATTGAGAGTAGTAAATTTAGCGATGAGCTTAGTCAGAAGATTTGTAATGTTTTAACTAACGTATTCGAGCCAAATACGAAATTCGCCGTGAGATCGAGTGCGACGGATGAGGATTCGGATAAGTATTCTTTTGCTGGGATGCTAGATTCGTTTCTTGATACTGATTTTAAAAATGTTCTGAAGGAAGTGAAGAAGTGTTATGTTTCGGGATTTTCGGAACGCGTGATGGAATACCGCGAGAAGAACAAATTAGTGAGAAATGATATTGCAGTGGCGGTGGTAATACAAGAAATGGTGGAGCCGGATTATGCTGGTGTGATGTTTACGATTAACCCGAAGACGAATAACCCGGATGAAATCCAAATTAGTTTAGTCAAGGGTCAAGGTGAACAGCTAGTGTCCGGGTCTGACGATAGTATTGATTTTGTAGTGAATATTCTAGGCGAGATTGTTAAAATTGGTTCTAAAAAGATTGACACGGAAGTCATTAAAGAACTAGCAAGACAAGGCCTATTGATTGAGGATAGCTATGAGTATAAAACTGGTAAGGACATTGAATTTGCGATAAAAGGCAAAGAGATTTATATTCTGCAGAGCCGGACGATTTCGAGATATGCATATGTAGATAAGCGAAAACCACGCATAATGCTAGATAATTCAAATATTATAGAAAGTTATTCAGGCGTAACTACGCCACTGACATATACGTTTGCGAGAGAGGTTTATGGCAAGATTTATCATCAGACTTTAAAGAACTTCTTTATCCCGGACGATGTGGTAAAAAGCGTCAGCAATGATCTTAATAATATGTTGTATTTTTACGAAAATAAGATTTATTACAAGCTAAATAGTTGGTATAAACTAATGTCGCTTTATCCGAACTACGAGACAAATAAAAAATACATGGAAAACATGATGGGCGTAAAAACCCCATTAAAAGAAACAGCAGCCGGTGCGAATCGTAGAAAGGTAAAAATCTATGGTAGCTTTATAAAGAAGATGTTTACATTGAAGAAGTGTAGTCGCGAATTTTTAGATCGTTTTAATGAGGTGACGGAACCATACAATGGAAATACATTTGAAGGAAAAAGTAGTAAGGAATTACTGAAGATTTACGACGAAATTGAGAAGCAGATTCTAAATGAGTTTACGACGCCAATTACAAACGATATCGGGGCGATGGTATTCTACGGGATGCTAACTGATGATTTAAAGAAGCATAATGTAAAGGATGCGGAAGGAATAATTAGTAGTTTATTAAGCAAACAAGGCAATGTTGAAAGCGCCGAGCAGACCGAGAGTCTACTTCAAATTGTTGAAAAAATAAAAGTAGACGAAAGATTAAAACAGAAGTTTATTGATGGCAAAATTGGTCTAGATTCTAAAGAGCCAATTATTGAAGAAATTAAGGAATATCTCAGGCGTTTTGGTGCGCGGTCAATGGATGAATTAAAATTAGAAACCATCACGATGCAAGAAGATCCGAGACTACTTTTTGAGATGATAAAGAATTATCTCAAGATGGATTATGGGATTAAAAAGGCTGTACCAAAGAATGATAAAAGCGAGACGGAGATATATAAGCATTACAATGCAGCGACTAGAATTTATATTAAGAGACTACTAAAGATTGTCAAATTCTTGATTCGTAATCGTGAGAGCTTAAGACTCAGGCGCACTTATATTTATGCAATTGTAAGGAATATTTATTTAAGGATTGGTCATAATTTTGCCGAGGCTGGGTTAATTGATTTTTATCGTGATATTTTCTATTTAGAAAAAGATGAAATCACTAAACTTGTGAATGGCAAAGAAATCGGTGACATTAAGAAACTGATTAAGACTCGTAAAAAGGAATATGAGAAAAACAAAGAAAAAGAAACTTATGAAAGAATGTATTTTTACGGTGAGGTTAAAAGTGAAAATGTTTTGCCGATTTATAGCGAACAGGAGACGGCTGAGGATGCGGATGTATTAAAGGGGGTAGCTGGTGGTGGTAAACCAGTAGAAGGGATTGTAAAATACGTGAAGGATCCGTCCGATGCGGATGTAAATGGATTTATTCTGATGGCTAAACGTACCGACCCAGGTTGGACGGTTCTATTTCCGATGGCAAAAGCGATTATTATTGAGCGCGGTAGTATTCTATCGCACTCGGCGGTAATTGCAAGAGAAATGGGACTAACACTAGTGATGGGTGTGCGAGGACTTACGGATAAGGTAAAGGATGGTGATAAAATTCGGGTGGATGGTATTAACGGTACGATTGAGATTTTGAAGGATGAAGAAAAATAAATTTGATTTTATTCGCTATGCGAATTGTTGGGAAGATGCAAATCTTTTACTGAAGACGCTTGATATTGATGGGAAGACTGGGCTATCGGTACTTTCTGGTGGTGATAACACACTTGCAATGCTGCTAAGGAATCCAAAGAAAATCACAGCATTTGATATCAATAAGAAACAAATCTATCTTTTTAATTTAAAGAGAGCGGGGATTAGGAATTATAGTTATGATGACTTTATTTCGTTACTTGGCGTTTATGATACAAGGAAGTCCTATGATTTATTCTTGTCATTAAAAGGAAAAATGGATGAGGAATCATTTAACTATTTTGTAGATCATCCGGAATTCTTTAAAAAAGGTATTTTGAATATTGGGAAGTTTGAGGGATATTTCCAATTATTTAAAAAACGCGTGGTGCCACTATTTGCGACGAAGAAGAATGTTGATAAGTTAGTTAGTTTTAGAGATATTGATGAACAAAAGAGATTTTATGAAGAAAAGATTAATAACAGAAGATTAAATCTGATTTTTAATGCGTTTTTTGGTTTTAGGGTGATGGGGAAATTCGGTCGGGATAAAAGTTTTTACGAACATGTTGAGGATAAGAAAAAGAGTGGGCAAAAGTTTCGCGAACATTTTGATTATGGGATTACACACGTACCAAATTACGATAATCCTTATATGAATTATATTTTGACCAATAAGTTTGAAGAGAGATGTTTGCCGTTATATTTAAGAAAAGAGAATTACGAAATCATTAAAAAACGAATTGACCGGATTGAGGTATTGAATACTGATTTAATGGGGGTTAATGATATATTTGATTTTTGTAATTTGTCTGACATTTTTGAATATATGGATGATGAAACATTTAAAAAGAACCGCGATAAACTTCATGAATTAACGCGTGAAAGCGAGAAAATAGTTTATTATAATATGCAGGGGAAGAAGTATTTAGATGATAGGTTTAGTTTGTTAAAAGCTGAATCAGAAAAATACACGAAGGAAATGCAGGCATATTTTTATAATGAGTTTTTAGTGTATAAGAGGAAACATGAGTAAGATTATTGATAAGTTTGAAGAAGTATGTAACGAAAACAGTAGGACGGTGGCGTTTTACTATATTGATAAAAACGCGGTGGCATCTAAGACTTTTGCGGAGCTTTATAATGAAGTTAAAAAAACTGAAGCGTATCTCTCCAATATTGGTGTGAAGGAGGGTGATAAGCTGCTGGCCTTTGCCAGTCCGAGTTACAATTTGATTGTTTATATGCTCGCGACATTTAGATTGGGCGCTTCAATAATGTATGTAGATATTTTTGCGAAGCAGGATAGCTTTAAGAATTTCTTCAATGAATATCAACCGAGTTTTGTGTTGGTATCCGGAAGAACGATGATCTTTCGGCCGTTCTTTAGATATGCGAGACGTGCAAAGACAACCATTAATGTTGACCAGAAATTGCCGGATGCTACGATTGATAGCACAGTGATCAAAAACGATACACCGGCATTAATTACGGCGACAACTGGGTCTTCCGGTAAACCAAAATTATTCGTGAGGACTCATAAGGATTTATACGAGCAACTAGAATTGATTTCAAATAACTTAAAGCGTGCTGCGAAGGATGAAGTGGTGTTAACTACTTCATATGTATATGCGTTTTCGAATCTTTTAAATGGTTTTACAACGGTGCTTCCTGGTATAAATCTTTCTTATAAGCGGGCAGTTGCTGGGTCAATTAAGAAACTTGAGTTATTTAATAAATTGAAGATTACCACTATTATGACTTCACCAGATTTCTGTTTGAGACTCCCGAATTTGTATCCGGAACTAAAATATCTTTATCTTGGTGGTGCGATTTTAAATTACAGTGAGGCAAAAAAGATATTAGATAAATATGCCGAAGTTAGAGTATGGTATATTTATGGATCAACGGAATGTGCGCTGATTTCCGGGGTATACTTGAAGGATTATTTAAAACAGCTGGAAAGTACAGGAAAATGCTTACTCGGTGAACCGTGCGAAGGCGTGAATGTGAGAATTAACGATGGTCATATTATGGTGAATAGTAAAGCATTACTTAGAAATGAGATTGATGGCCACATTGATGAAAGATATTACGACACTAACGATATTGGTGAATTGGTTGACGGGAAGATTTATTATATTGGAAAGAATGGGACAGAAATTTTGATTAATGACCAGAAAATTTTTGCGAATGAAATTGAACAGAGAATTATTCTAGATCAAAAGACTTTAAGGAAGTGTGCAGTAGTGCAAAAAGATGAGAGAATTGTGGTTTTCGTTGAAGGGGAATGCGATATGGAGGGCGTCAAGGACTTATTATTGGATGATTATAATTCTAAGTGCGAAGTGGTGCCAATGAAACTGATTCCGAGAGACATTAAACATCACACAAAGATTGATTACGCGAAGCTTAATTCTAAGCTTTAACAGGTTGAATTAATTGCAAAATTATAAAAATATAGTAAAATAATAGTTAGGTGTTTTGCCCGGATGGCGGAACTGGTATACGCGTTCGACTTAAAATCGAATGGAGAAATCC
>CAZORJ010000008.1:0-16040 GCA_964582425.1 uncultured Candidatus Saccharibacteria bacterium | reverse complement strand
AAATCGGATTCAAATGGTACGGTTGGTGCTTCTACGGGTGTAACTTTGACGGCAGATGCGAATGGTAACGCTTCAACCAGTAACTCGGCGCTCCCAATTGATCCGGTGGCGGGTGGAAGCTGGTACTGCGTGAAGGAAACTGGCGCAAGCACGGGTTACAATTTGACTGATACTAGCTGTAAGAAGTTTTACTTAAATAGCAATGGACAAGTCTTTAGCCTTGTCAGTACGCCATTTGCAAACAAGATTATTAAAGGTAGCCTTACAATCACGAAACAGAGGAAAATCTTTACTGAAGTATCGAATAGCTGGGTGAATGTGCCACTTTCTGGTGTAACCTTTACGTTGACCAACACAGCTGATAACAGTATTAAATATACTACCGGTGCGACCGACAGTAATGGTAACGTGACACTTAATAATATAATATATGGTACTTACAATGTAGTAGAAAACCGTACGTCAACTAACGCGGCGTATGTGCTAACAAGCTTTACGATTACGATTTCATCCGAAGGGCAGACGGTGACGAAGTCAGTTTTGAATGAACTTCCGGATAACCCGGTGATTGATACAACGGCACGTAATACAAATAGTAACCCGGATGATAAAGGCAATGTTTCGGCGGAAGATAAGGAAATTGAAATCGGCGAGAATGCGGGTGTAACGGATTACACGACCTTTAGTGGTCTCGAGCCGGGCGCCGATTATAAGATTGATGGTGAGCTATGGAAGATTGCTCCACCGCAAGAAAGAATTGCAACGACTTCACATGAGTTTACGGCGCCAAGTAGTGGCGAGGGCAGCTTTGATCTGGACTTTGATACGGTTGATACGACAGATTATATTGGTGAGCAGCTTGGTATTGTCCAGAAACTCTACAAGGAAAACGGTGATGAATGGTTGCTACTTTCGGTACACAATGCGGACTTTTCAAATGCGGATGAAATTGTGACAGTGGTAGACTTAGGACTTACCACGACAGCAACGGATGATGCCGATGGCGATAAAATTATTGAACCGAGTAGAGGCCAAGTAGTTAAGGATCAAGCAGTTTACGTGAACTTAGTGCAAGGACGTGATTATATTTTGGTGGCGAGACTAATGGATAAGGTAGCCTCAAAGGAAGTGCCAGCAATTGTGACGAAGTTTACAATGCCAAACGATATAGAGGGCAGTACCACGGTAAGATTTACGATTGATGCGACGGAAATCCCGGGTAAAGAGTTGGTGGTGTTTGAACGGATTTATGAATATGTTGAAGGCACGACGGCGGATAACTGGGAAACGAAGTTAACAGATTTGGTAATTGACCACGAGGATATAAATAGTAATGGTCAGACCGTGACAGTTCGCCCGAGAATTGGTACGGAAGCCGTTGATAAATTTGATAATGACCACGTGATTGGCGTAGGTATGGCAACGATTGTGGATACGGTTAGCTTGGAAGGTCTATCGAAAGAGAATTATAAAGTGGTTGGTTATGTAGTTGAAAAGAAAGGCAGGAACGGTGAGGATACGGAAGATGTGCCAATTAGAGCCCTCAAGGAAAACGGAAACATTGCGGACATTAAGGTTGAGGCACCGTTAGATTTAAGAACGGCAAGCGTAATTCCAACTGAAATGGAAATGAGCTTCAAGTTTGATACGAGAGAATTTGCTGGAAAAGAATTAGTGATTTATGAGGCTTTATACCGCGTTGAGACTAACGGATCAAATACTTTGATTGCTTGGCACAAGGATGCAAGTGATGCAAACCAGACCGTAAAAGTGGCTACACCAAAGGTGCAGACGACGGCAACAGATAAAGCTGATAATGACAAAGAACTGGAAATGAACGAAGAAGTCACAATTACTGACCAGATTGTCTACGAAGGCGTGGTGCCTGGCTATAAGTATACTTTAGTTGGTGAGCTAAGAGATAAAAAGAGCGGGGAAGTGATTGAACTAACGGACGGTACGAGTAAAGTGATTCTCGTATTTGAAGCGACCCAAGACAGTGGTGCAGAAATTATGGAATTTACGATTAACACTGCTGACATGGAAGGTAAAGAAATTGTAGTGTTTGAAGAACTTTACTACGGCGAATGGATACTAGAGGAAGTGGATGAAGAGACTGGCGATGTGATTACACCGGCTGTAGAACTCACCGAAGATGATAAAATCGCTGAGCACAAAGATCTTAATAGTGTGAAACAGACTGTGAAGGTGAAGGTGAAGACTCCAGATACTGGTGTTTTAAGTCGCGAAAGTGATGGCGTGGAAGCCGGACAGATTTATGCAGTGCCAGTAGTAATGATGGTAGTTGGTTTAGGTGCCTTTGCTGGGTTCAGGCTTTACAAACGACGTTCCTTCGGCTGGAAGTAGTGTTATAATAGATAGTGATAAATAAGGAGTGATATGAAACAGGCAAGGCCGATTATTTGGGGGTTAGCGATTATAGCGCTAGGTGTAGTATTTGGCGGTAATGCGCTAGGACTATTTAATTTTGACATTTTCTTTGATGGCTGGTGGACTTTATTCATCATTGTGCCAAGTGTCGTGAGCCTTATCACCGAGAAAGACAAGATTTCAAGTCTTGGGTTCCTCGCGGCTGGCGTGATTTTGCTGCTCGCGGCGCAGAATGTGTTTGACTACAATGTGGCTTGGAAAGCGATTCTCGCAGTATTTCTAATCATGCTCGGTCTTACTATTATCTTTAAGAGTATTTTCCGTAGCAATAATGATAAGGAAGTTGAGAAGAAGGTTAAGGCCGCTGACGATGAAAAGATGGATGCGCAGATGGCAATCTTTGCTGGGCACGATAGAGTTTACAACGAAGAAGTCTTTACTGGTTCGCATGCGGTAGCAATCTTTGGTGGGGTGGATTTAGATCTCAGAAAGGCAAAATTCACTAAAGATACCGTGATCAAAGCCTTCTGTCTATTTGGTGGAATTGAAATCCGCGTGCCAGAAGATGTACAGGTAAAAATGAAGTCTGGATTTATCTTTGGTGGTATTTCGGACGACAGAAAAGGTGAAGCCAAAGGTAAATACACGATTTATATTGATGCTTCCGGTGGATTTGGTGGTTTGACAATTTCTGACAAGAAAAAGAATAGCACTAAATAAGCTCTATTTCTGCGCCTTTTTCAAGGACGAGTTTATTCTCAGCGGTGAATCGGTCTACGATGGCGTGATTTAAGGCGTCTGAATTCGGGTCGGTGTGATAAGGTATGTTATGCTTCGCATGGACTTTTTCAGCGGCCTCCACAGCTAGTTCCGGAGTCATGGTATAGGTGCCGTCCATCGGGAAGAAGGCGTAGTCTAAGTTTCTCGCTTTAAATGAATCCATTTCGGGAGTGATGGCGGTGTCACCAGGGATGTAAATAGTGATGCCACTTGTGAGCGTTAGAATATAGCCAACACATTTAGTTTCATCGTGAAACTTATTATAGCCAGCTGCGACGGCCTCAACTTTAACGAAGCCAAGGTCAAAGGATTGGTGCTCGCCGTTTATGAGTGCTTCTTTTTCAGTGATGATTTTAATATCGTTAACACGGTTTTTGACCTTACTAATCTCGTTATGATCAAAGTGGTCGTGGGTAACGAGGATTAAATCGGCTGGTGCTGAGTAATCGCTATCACTACCGGCATAAGGGTCAACGTAGATTACTTTGTCTTCACTAGTGGTAATGCGAAGGCTGGCGTGACCGATGTAATATAATTTATCGTTCATTATTCTTTGCGAGCATTTCTTTTGGTCACAAAGGTCATGGCAATGCCAGAAAGGATGATAGCACCGGTGATGGAAGGAAGAAGAACTGCTGTGCCATTAGTATTTGTGTAGGCGCCGGTGTCTGGTGCCTTTGGAGCAGTGTTAGTACCAACGACGGTGTAGCCGCTTAAGTGCTGCAACGTGACGTGGAAGTATCCATCTTCATCTAGTGTAGCGAGGATTGGTTTTTCAACGATAATATTATTCTCGTCATCGTCGTTAACATAGACGAAGTAATAGTATTTGAATTCTGGCATTCCTTCTGGAGCTTTTAAGGTGATATCAAATGGGCCTTGCTTGATTTCTTCGTAGGTATCGGTATCCCAAATTACGATTTGAGAATAAATGATAGCTTCGCCAATATCAGAAGTGGCATCAAGAATTGCGTTTTTACCAGCTTCATATTCGTCTACTGGGATGCCTAATTCTTCGAGTTCTTCTTCAGTCATATCAAGGAAGAAATTCATGATTTCAAAATCAAGGTGGCGACCTTCTAGATCATCAAAGAGAATGGTATTGCCTTCTTCGTCTTCAAGGGTGTATGGTACGAGATCCTCGTCTTCCCAGAAGTATTTAATCAGAGTGTCTTGGTTAAACATGTAGCCGTCGCCTTCACCGAGGTCGTGGCGTTCGCCATTGACGGTGACATAGGCGAGCTGTTTGCCTTTTACCACATCAAGTGGGTGGCATTCGTCGTTTTCGCTATCATAATCAAAGCAGGAAACCAAAGTTTCGTAATTAAGAGCAGGAGCAACTGCAACCATGTTTGGAATTACCCAAGTTGATTCATTATTAAAGGTAGCACCACCATTAAAGTCATAAGTGAGAGTCCAGGTATCTTCTGGGTTTTCTTCTTCATAGGCGTGACCAAGATCAATGATTGCGTAGCCACCCCAAGCATACTTATTGAACTCGGTGTTACCGGTTTCGGTGTAATTGTGACCGTTAAGGGTAATGGATGGGTTCTCGGCGATTTCGTATTCGTCTTCGTCATCAACGAGGACCGTCATTCTGAGTGCGTAAAGGGTGCCATCGTTATAGGCGTTTTTTTCCTCATCGCCAAAGCCGTGCCAGGAGCTATCACCTTCTTCCCATTTAAGCCAAGTGGTGTTTGAACCGTAGACTTCAATAGAAAGATGTTCGTTGTCAATCTCAGCAGTAAAGGCGCCGAGTGGGCCCGGATGAACCGTTTCGGTATCACTAGTGATGTTTAATTCCGTGATTGTAGTTTTTGCGAACGTATTCGCCGCAAGGAAGAGTGGTAAAGCTAGTGTTATACCAACTGCGCCTTTTAATATTTTATTCATTTGGTTGCTCCTTTAACGGTTTAAATAACCTTGCTCTTATTATAGCATAAGCTTATAATTAACATAAGCCTTTAGATTGTTAAATAGAGTTTAAAGGTGAGGTAAAACAAAATCAAATAAAATAAATGAAACAAATACAAAAGACAATTTGGTTTCTTGTATTAATATTTGCATGGTTTTTGATTACCGAAAATCTGTTTGCAGGTAGTGTTTTTGCTGCTACGGATTCTACTTTGACAATCAGCACGACATCACTTAGCGCGGTGACTGTGGACTCAGATGTATTTGCTTCTACTTCGCAAACAATTACAGTTTCAACTAATAATTACACTGGATATAATTTAACGCTAACAACTTCTGGCGCCTCAACGAATCTTGCACACACTAATAGTAATATCGCTGGGATTCCAACAATTACTTTGCCAAATGGTAGAACATCAATTTTGTCATCTGAGTTTGGAGTTGGATATGGTTTCTCAGTTGATAATACGAATTACATGCCGGTGCCAACTCCGGGTGGATCTGGATTCCAAATGGCTAATGTTTCGGCGGCCGGTACAAATACTCATACTTTGACCTTTGGTGTAAAGGTTGATGATTCGGTAGCGTCTGGTACGTACCAAAACACCTTTGTGATTACGGCTGTAGCTAAGGCGCCACAATACTCCGTGACGTATGATTCTAACACTAATGATACGGTGACTGGCATGCCGGCCAACATTACAACGACAGTATCAAGTAATGCGACGATTACGCTCGCGAATGATGTGCCAGTACGTGCGAATTATAATTTCCTCGGCTGGGATACAAATTCGGCCGCGACGACTCCAACTTATCCAACCGGCCAGACGAATACTATTGAACTTGAGCCAACGACATCAAACGCAATTACGGTCTATGCAATCTGGCAATCTGCCGGTGGTGGCCACGCGGGCACGCCGGATGATCCGTATCAAGAACCAGGTAACTATGATCCGACCAGTCTTCCTGAGGGTACGACGGTTTATACAAATGTACCTGGTCAGCCACAAGTAACGGTGGATGAAGATGGAAATATTACTGAATTTGAATTCACGAATGCAGAAAGTGGTATTAATATTTCGGATGCCGCGATTGACACAGGTTACATTCCATTTAGAGATGACAACGACTTTGAACTCAGAATTAAGGCTTCGTTCCCGGCGCAAGGTAATAATAGTAACCCAACCGGTGTTCTACTAGATATAAGAAACAGGGAAGGCAATTCTGGTGATTATCTACAATTAACTTATGCGAAGAATAAGACAGTACCGATTGTTCGGTTTAGAACCAAGGATTATAATTTGCAACTATCGAACTTTACTTATAATGGCGTGACCTACTCGAACTATGTTGATCTCAAGATAACGGTGCAGAATGGTACTTGGACAGTGACATATTACACATATACAGTAAGCGGCGGTAACTTAGTGGCTACTCCACATAATGTAAATGTGAATGGTATTTCTTCACTTAATATTCCGGCTAAGACAGTACTTCTAGGTTATACATTAAATACTAGTGGCCAGGTGACTCGCCAAGCGGCTTCAACGACGGTTTATGAATTCTCGCTCAAAGACATTTAGTGTCGTGATATAATGAAGAAAAATAACTGGAGGAAATCTAGATGTGTGGAATTGTCGGGTACGTGGGGAATAAGAACGCACAAGATTTTTTGATTAGTGGATTAAAGCGGCTGGAGTATAGAGGTTATGACTCGGCCGGGATTGTAACATTAAACGAAAAAGGCGAGGCGACTTTGCTCCGCGCCAAAGGTAAAATTGCGAATTTGGAAGAAAAACTCGCGAAGAATAAACGCGAAGATAAGATTGGTATCGGCCATACGCGTTGGGCGACGCACGGTGAGCCAAGCGAAACGAATGCGCATCCGCATCAGGCTGGCGATATCTTTTTAGTTCACAACGGGATTATTGAAAATTACAAGGAATTAAAAACGACCTTAACGGACCATGAGTTTAAGTCGGAAACCGATACGGAAGTATTAGCAGCCCTCATTGAATCGTTCTACCGCGGTGGCGAACATCCACTCATTAATGCGGTGGTGCAGGCTTTGAAGCTCGTAAAAGGGACTTACGGAATCGCGGTGGTCTCAACTAAAGCGCCAGATGAGATTGTGGTCGCGCGTGCTGGTTCTCCACTCGTAATTGGCGTGGGACACGATGAGACCTTGATTGCTTCGGATGCTTCAGCACTAGTTGGCCACACCAAGCAGGCGATTTATCTTAATGATGGCGAAGTGGCGTTAGTGCATAAAGACGCGATCGAGATTAAGACGTTGAACGCTGAGCCGGTGTCGGCAAAAGTGGAGATGATTGAAACTAACCTTGCAGCAATTCAAAAAGGTGGTTATGAGCATTTCTTATTGAAGGAAATCATGGAACAACCAGAATCTTTGACCGAGACTTTGCGTGGTCGCGTAAATCTTGAAACTGGCACAGTGCATCTGGGTGGCCCTGGTTTATCCGAGGCGCAACTGCGTAAGATTAAACACCTAGTGATTGTAGGCTGTGGTACTGCTTATCACGCGGGATTACTGGCCGGGTATTACATTGAGCAATTTACCCCGGAGATTACCATTGAAACAGTGATTGCCTCAGAGTATCGTTATCGCTCGGCTTATATTCCGAAGGATTCAGTGGCGCTCATTGTGTCGCAGTCTGGTGAAACGGCTGACACGCTCGCTTGTCTTCGTGAGATTAAGAAACAGGGAACGCCAGTAATTGGTATCGTGAATGCAATTGGTTCAACGATTGCGCGCGAGGTGGATGGTGGTACTTATGTACACGTAGGCCCGGAAATTTCGGTGGCTTCAACGAAGGCCTTTACTTCACAAGTAATTGCGATGGTAATGTTTGGACTCACGATTGCGCAAGCTAAGGGCGTAAAACCAGGCACACTTTATCCATATATTAAGGAGATTGCGGGCCTTCCAGAATCAATTCGCAAAACTTTGGATCAGGTGCATGATGAAGTTAAAGAAGTGGCAGCAGCGCACAAGGATTATGAGCATGCAATCTATCTAGGTCGCGATACAGCATATCCGGCAGCGATGGAGGGTGCTTTGAAGCTTAAAGAGATTTCATACGTAGACGCGAACGCTTATGCATTCGGTGAGTTGAAGCACGGGCCACTAGCTCTTATTGACGATAGATTTGTGGAACTAGCATTGGTACCAAAGGGTCCACTATATGATAAGGCGATTTCAAACGTGCAAGAAGTTTTGGCACGTGGCGGTCATGTGATTGTGGTGACGAATACTGACTTTGATTTGCCAGTTGAAAATGTGATTAAGGTGCCAAGCGAAGTAGAACTATTTGCACCGGTCCTAATGAACCTAGTTTCACAACTATTTGCTTATTATATGACGGTGGCTAAGGGATATAATGTAGATCAGCCACGCAACCTAGCGAAGTCCGTGACGGTAGAATAAACACCGGATTATGATATAATATATATATGCGGAAAAAGTCCGACTTTATTCTGAGACTATGCTTAATTATCGGGGATGCGATTGCTTTAATCCTTTCTTTTGCGATGGCATACTTTATTCGTGTGCACGTGGATCCGCGTCCATACGAGTTTAATTCGCAACTACTAGTATTTACGCTAGAAATTCTGTGGGTGATTCCGTTTTTAATTGTGATTTTGGCCACACTTGGGCTTTATAAAAAGTCAGTGTTTCTTGGTAAATCTAGGATGCCGGAACTTGGCAGGTTGATTCTTGCGGCGATTCTTAGCGTCGCGGCACTGATTGTTTACGACTTCTTTACAGAAAACAATTTGTTCCCGGTGAGAGTCGTGGCGCTGATGTCCGTACTGCTATCGTTCCTGTTCTTGTTGCTTGAAAGAGCGTTGGTGCGCTTAATTGTGAAACAAATTTTCAGAAAAAATTACGGTACGAAGCGCGTGGCAATTATTGGCAATAATAAAAATACGGAGTATCTGGCGAATTATATTTCATCAACACCGGAAAGCGGCTATAGGTTAGTGGGAGTGGTATCGGCAAAGAAATTCATTCCAGAAGATTTACGCGATAAGCAGTTTTCATCTTTAAAGGATGCGCTGAGGCGTTCGCGTCCGGATGTGGTTTTCCAGACGGATGAGAAATCAACGGAATATGTTTATCGTCAGGCAATTAATCAGCATTTGCTATACTATTTCGTGCCGTCTGAAACGGCTTTGTCATCACATTTTGGCGAATTGGAGCTTGTGGGTAGCACGCCGGCGGTATTAGTGAAGTTAACACCACTTACAGGCGGAGCGGCAATAGTGAAACGCGCGTTTGATATTTTTGCTTCAATTATGGGGCTGATTCTCGGCGCGATTCCGATGCTGATTATTTGGATCATCATTAAGTTTTCAGATTTTAAGAATAAAGCGATTTATGCGGATGAGAGACTCACGCAGTTTAATCGCCGGTTTAAATGCTATAAGTTTAGATCAATGAAGTCGGAATACAGTGGGATGACTCCAGAAGCAGCCTTCACAAAAATGGGGAAGCCAGAGCTGATTAAAAAGTATCGCAAGAACGGTGACTATTTGAAAGACGATCCAAGAATTACAAAGGTCGGTAAGTTTATTCGTAAGACTTCCCTTGATGAGTTGCCACAGTTATTTAATATTTTAAAAGGTGATATTTCTTTGATTGGGCCAAGGGCGCTACTTCCGGGAGAGCTTCGGGATTATGGCGACAGATCGCTGCTTCTTACCGTGAAGTCTGGTCTCACGGGATTTGCGCAGGTGTCTGGTAGACGTGATATTTCGTTTGAAGAACGAAGGGCACTAGACATTTATTACGTGATGAACTGGTCTCTCGCGCTGGATGCACAGATTTTCTTTAGGACGATTGCGGCGGTAATCAAACGAGACGGTGCGAAATGAAAGTCGCGATAGTTTGTGATTGGCTAACAAATGTCGGGGGTGCTGAGAAGGTGCTTCTAAAAATTCACCAGCTTTATCCAGAGGCGCCGATTTATACTTCAAAATACAACCCGAAGGGAATTGATTGGTTTAAGGATGCAGATGTGAGGACGGGGTGGCTCCAGATTTTTCCGTCGTGTCTACGTAGGTTCCTCGGCGTGTTTCGCCAAAGGTGGTTCACGAAACTTGATTTATCAGAATATGATTTAGTGATTTCAGTAACTGGCGCGGAAGCAAAAGCCGCGAAGGCGCCAAATGGGATTCACGTTTCGTATTGTCATGTGCCGACACAGTATTATTGGCAGATGTATGATGAATATGTAGAGAACCCGGGATTTGGGATTTTGAATCCGCTCGTCCGGTTTTTCTTTAAGCTACTCGTGAAGCCACTTCGTAAGAAAGACTATAAGGCAGCGCAGGATGTAGATTATTTTGTGACGATTTCAGACTATGCGAAGGATTTAATTAAAAAGTACTATAAACGTGATGCAGTGGTGGTACATCCAAGCGTGGAAGTAAAAGATTTTAAAGTAAAGGAACCTAAAGAAGCTGAAGATTATTATATTGTGACGTCGCGCCAGGTGACTTGGAAAAAGATTGATCTAGCGGTAAAGGCGTGTCTAAAAACGGACAGGAAATTATTAGTAATCGGGGAAGGACCGGAACACAAGAATTTAGTGAAGATAGCCGATGGTTCCCCACTGATTAAGTTTTTGCCTTTAATGAAGAAGGATGAACTAAAGACTTATCTTTCATGCGCAAGAGGTTATTTATTCCCGAGTATGGAGCCATTTGGGATTGCGCCGGTAGAGGCACTCGCAACGGGTTGTCCGGTGATTGCGTATAAAGAAGGTGGCGCGCGAGATTATGTGTTTGACAAAAAGAACGGGCTACTTTTTGAAAAACAAACGGTGAGCTCGCTCGCGGATGCGATTTTGGAATTTGAAAAGATGGAATTTGACCGCAAAGAGGTATCAAAGACTGCGGATTCATTTAGTGAAAAAAGATTTGACGAGGAATTAACGGACTTTATTAAGTCTTGCGAGAAGAAACATGAAAAGTAAGTTTTACTGTATATTATTATATATATTACCGGCGGTGCTTTACTTTTCGTATTATCCGGTGATTTCGTTTGGATCAAGTGAATCAATGCATTTTGAATTATCGTTGCCACTAATATGGTTGGTGGTGTTTGATATTACGGCGCTGGTACTATTAATTAAAAAAGAACTGTTTGTTGAAGTTTTTAAAAAGTGGCAGTTTTTGTTATTTCCGATTTTTGCGACGCTAACTTTAATTTGGTCCGCAAACCGCGTAAGAGGATTTTTAACGGTAGGGGTTCTGTGGCTACTTTACTTTGCGGCAATTTCGTTTTATCTACTCAGAGGTGAGGTGAAGGAGAAAAAGTTTTGGCGGAATCTCTGGCGACTTTTTATTGGTAGTTCGCTCGTAGTTGCGGCATGGTGTTTGGTTCAATGTATTCTGGATGTAATTGGCGTGTCGCGTGAATGTTCCTTGATGTGCGTGGGGTGTACGTCTTCTAGTTTTGGATTCCCGCATCCGAATGGATTTGCGATAGAACCGCAATTTATGGGAAACCTGCTGCTTGCTCCTACTATTATGTGTGGGGTGCAGATGTTTAAGAATAGGAAGATGCTACTACTATTTTTTATCTTTTCATGTGCAGTGTTTTTGACGTTTTCACGTGGAGCGATTTATGCGCTAATCGTCGCGATGATTTTCTTTACGGCGATGAAAGTTGTGCAAACGAAGAAATGGCGCGAAGTGTTGGTTTGGCCGGTGATTATCCTGGCATTTCTGTTTACATTAAATTTGCAAGGAATCTTTGCGGTGGTATCACCAACAAATGACACGTATTCTTCTGGAATCGCGAAGGCCTTAAATCATTTGTCGCTCGGGATTATTGATATTAGAGCGAAAGACAGTAGTAATGCTGGGGCGGTGAGCGAAGAAGAAAACGAATCAACCTTTGATGGTTACGTGGAAGACTCAACTAACATTAGAATGCAACTTACGGGTGCGGCGCTAAAAACCTGGGCGAAGGATCCACAAACGATTCTGTTTGGCGTGGGAATTGGTGGAGCTGGGCAGGCGATGTATGATGCGGGTAATTCAGATTGGCCAAAAGAAATTGTGCAGAATGAATATGCGAGCTTACTCTTAGAAACGGGAATTATTGGAATAGTATTAATAATATATACTGCAGTTTTGGTACTGAAAGCACTCAAAAAATCTGCAAATCTAGAAATGAATTTGACGCTGATTTTTGGGTATGGAATAACCCTGCTATTTTTCGCAGGGCTCCCGAATGCGTTACATATATATATTATTCCAGCGGTACTTCCTTACAGAAAAAATTAGTGTCGTAGATTTCGGCGCCGTGGTGTTTGTAGAATTCTTGAGATTTTTCACGGCCTTGGCCACAGGTGAAGCAAAGATTTTTGCAGCCTTTTTCTTTGGCCCAGACGAGCATTTCATTCCAGAGTGCGGTACCAACACCTTTGCCGCGATATTCTTGGTCTGTGACAAAGTCTTCAAGGTAAGCATTCTTTCTAGTGATTGGGCCCATAGTGACGGAAAGTGTGGCGATGCCAACGATTTTGTCATCTTCAACGGCAAGAAGCATGTCGTGATAATCTGACTGAATTAAATCATTAAACCAGGCTTCTGGGATTTCGCCGCGGTCTTTGCCACTGCGGGAAAGTTGGATTAAGAGTTCGCGAACGCGGTTAGCGATTTCTGGTGTGTAACCATCTAGTTTTTTGATGATCATAAAACTTCTCCTAGTTTAGTTTTTAGTTCGTTAGCAAGGGTTGCGATTTTGTCGGAATCGTTACCCCACATAGTAATGCGAATTAAATTTTCAGTGCCGGATGGGCGGACAAGTAGGCGGCCCTCAACGGATTCAAGTTTTTTGTTAAACTCAAGTAGCAAGTTTTTGGCTTCATTTTTTTCTTTTAGAGCTTGCTTTTGTTCTGGAGTAGCGTCCATGTTAAGAATGATTTGCGGGAATTTAGTCATAGTGGAGGCGAGGTCTTTGAGGGGTTTCTTAGTTTCAGCTACGACCTTAGTAATCATGAGCGCAGTGAGCATGCCATCGCCAGTAGCTTCGCTTGGGAGAATAATGTGGCCGGATTGCTCGCCACCGATTTTAATATCCTTTTCGCGCATGGCGGCAGCCACGTTGGAGTCGCCGACGGCAGTGATTTCAGCATGAACTTTATGGTCTTTCGCCCAGTTTAATAAGCCCTGGTTTGCCATGACGGTAATTGCGATTTGATTAAGCTTCAAATATTCGGCGAGGATGGCGATGATTTCGTCACCATCAACTACTTCGCCTTCGTGATTGACGAGCAAACAACGATCACCGTCACCATCGAAAGCGACGCCAAAATCGAGGGAATTATCTTTTACAAGAGTTTGAAGTTGTTCCAGATGAGTACTGCCACAATCGTGGTTAATACCGGTACCATAATTCTCATCAGCGTTAATTAGCTCGACGGTGGCGCCGAGCTCTTCGAAAATAGTTTTATTAACTACACTGGTGGCACCGTTGGCACAGTCCATACCAATATGGAGGCCTTCAAAGCTGGTCTCGCCGACGTAATTCTTGAGATGTTCTTTATAGAGTTCGAGTGCATCTTCATGCAGGTTTTCACGAATAGTGGTTGGACCTTCGTCGTAGAAGAGGTCTTTGTCTAACTCATCCTCAATGGCCTTACAGCCTTCTTCACTGAGTTTGGTGCCAGAGGTTTTGCCACGCTCAAAAATCTTGATGCCATTATCGGTATATGGATTATGTGAGGCGGTAACATCAACAGCAAAGTCAAACCCCATGTTGTAAAAACAATAATTAATTCCTGGAGTTGGGAGAACGTCGATGGTTTGGTATTCAACGCCAAGATCTTCAAAGGCGGACTCTAGACTTTTAATAATCCATTCGGACGATTCGCGGGTATCGCCACCGATTAGAACTTTAATTTCGTCGCCGGCGTAGTCGATGAGGCCACGGGCGATTTTGAAAAGAAAATCTGGAGAAAACTGGTCGGCTTTTTGGCGAATGCCGTCGGTACCAAAGTATTTCACTATGCGCTCCTTTCTAAGGATTTAACAATTACATCAATTGTGAGAATTACGTCTTCAACGGAGCTGCCACGAGAAAGATCGGCGAGAGGAATTTCAAAACCTTGGAGAATTGGGCCGGCCATGGTCCAGCCGCCGAGGTGCTCCATACTTTTATATAATATATTACCGGAATTAAGATCTGGAGTGATGAGGACATTAGCGTGCCCGGCGACGGTAGAGTCTTTAACTTTTTTCTCACCCACGCGTGGGTCGATGGCGGCATCAAGTTGCATTTCGCCATCAATTTCCCATTCAGGGTGATTTTTTCTAATTCTTTCTATAACATAGTAGATTTTTTCAAGATCTGGATTTTTGCCGCCACTACCTTTGGTAGAGTAGGAAAGCATGGCGATTCTTGGAGTTTCTTCAAGATAGAGTTCGCAGGTTTTAGCGGAATCTTCAACGATGGTATAGAGCTGTTCTTTTGAAGGAATCTTATTGACACCACCGTCCGCGATGATGAGGCGTTTGCCATTCTTTTTACCGACAAAACAACTAGAAAAGAATTTGGAACTTAGTGGGATTTTGTCTTTACAAGCGAGAAGTACATCGCGAGAAGGGTAATCAATGCCGGAAACCATAGAATCAGCTTTTTTACTTGCGAGGAGTTCGGTGGCAGATTCAAGATCTGGGGCAGGGATTACTTCGAGGTCTGGAAAGGAAACCAGAGCTTCTTTAATAATAGGATTATCTAATTCTGGTATGACAATTTTCATGAGTTAATTATAGCATATAGGGGGAGAATCGTCTTTATCTGATGACTAAGGCGACTGCTGCGAGAGACAGAATGATAGTCAAAATCGCGTTAAGAGCGACGAAGAGTTTTTGGTCGGTTTTAGAGATCCTCGCGAGTGCGGCGGCTGTAAGGCAGAATGAAGCAATGATTATCCCAAAAACAAAGATCTTAAAAAGGAAATAATAGATTCCGGTATTAAAACAGTTTCCTTCATTGAAACCGTTAGTATAGCAATAACTTTTGTCTTGACGCGAGGCGGCATCAAGTATGATTACTAAAATTGGCATTGCTAGTGCGACTGCGGACAAAATAATTGGTTTGTTGGGAGATTCTTCATGGTTTTGCTTTTTCATGTGGTAATTATAACATTTTATGTAATAAATCGCTTATGTTATAATGAGGGAAAAGAGGAGGAGTAAAATGAATCAAGATGTAATAAAAGCTGTTACGTCTACTCTTGAAGAGCTAGACGATTTGGATGAGCTTGACGAGCTTGAGACTACGTCAACTTACACAATTGGCAAGATTGACAGTGATGGCAAATCAGGAGATTTTCTTGGTGTGGCTGGGATTGTCACGGCGGTTTTGTCACTCATCATCGCCTTTATTGTATTCTTCTGCATTGTGAAGAAGAAAACTGAGCCAAAATCAAGGTTTGTATCATGGCTAAAGGAGTTCTTGAATTTCCGCAAGATTTGGGTGGCGGGACTTCTAAAGTTCTTCTACATTTTCTTAGCAACAGCTACAACAATCTTTGGTTTTATCATTATGTTCTACGGTGGTTCGGAACCATGGGTAATGGTGCTTGTAGGTCTTGGCACGATTATCTTTGGCAATATCGGTCTTAGACTGACCTTTGAGATGTCCATGATTATGATTGGCCTCTGGGAAAACACGGCAGATATGCGCGGTGCTTTGGTTGGTGCAAAGCAAAGAGTGGAAGCCAGAAGAGCAGTTGCTGAAGCGAAAAAGGAAGAACAAGAATAAAAAACAGCCCCCGGTAACGGGGGCTGTTTTTGTTAGAAAGGATTATTTATCAACTACTTCGCCTTCAACAGCGTCGTCGTCTTTGTCGTCTTTTTTGTCTTCAGACTTTTTATCGTCTGAGGCTTGTTGATACATTTTTGCGCCGATT